>CAYSFA010000026.1:0-23520 GCA_964430025.1 uncultured Anaerolineaceae bacterium
TTCGGGGCGTGGCTCAGCCCGGATAGAGTGCACGGTTCGGGTCCGTGAGGTCGGCGGTTCAAATCCGCCCGCCCCGACAAAAAGAAAGCTGGTTTTCAAATCAGCTTTTTTATTTTAAGATTTACATGTCAACCTAACTCATTGTATTTCTTGTCAACAAACATTTGAGATAATTTAACCATATGATATACATCATTGAAGTTTGAAACCAAACCGACGGACACACGGACTGCGCCTGTACTTTTTTCTGCCAAACAGGTTCGAAAATCCTGATACTCAAAATTAGTCTTAATCGCAAAGCAAGAGGTTAATTCATCCGCTGAGAGACCAAGTGCCATTTCTCCATCACCCGGGTTGCAAAAACAACCAGTTCGCAAGGAGATACCCATTTGGTTGGCTTTCTCTTCCACCTTTAAGTGGTCAATAAAATGGCCGCCCGTGTCATAAAAATTCATAGCGATTGTTCCCCCTCGATTTACTGTGGTCTGTGGTCCATAAATTTGGATGAGGTGCTCTCCATTTTGATGGGTAATTAGAGATAATTTTTTGATCAACCAATCCGTCAATAACATTACCCGCTTATGTATCAATTCGTAACCGATCGAACCAATGTGATTTAAACCTATCTCCACAGCTGGCAAGCTTAGATAATTTAAGGTTCCATCCTCAAATCCTTCCGCCCCTTGATGAAGATAGTATTTATCTCCCCGAACAGAAGCTACCGTGATGGTTCCCCCGGCAAACCATGGCCGATTTAATTTCTTCATAGCCTCTTTTCTGGCTATCAACATCCCTACCCCGGTAGGATACCCAAACATTTTATAAAAAGAAAGACAAACAAAATCCGGATGAACAAGGGATAAGTCAAGCTCATTCGTGGGAACAAAAGCAGCCACGTCCAATAATACATCCCAACCTTTTGATTTTGCTATCTTTATCCATTCTAAAGAGTGTTGAACTCCGGAAAAATTTGATTGCGCAGGATAAGCAAATAAATTATTAGAATCTGCTTTTATTTGTTCCAGTTGGCAACCTAATTCGTTCTCATCTAAATTTAGCGATGGAGATAAAACCGGAATGTAACTTATTTTTGCCCCTTTTGCTCGTGCGAACTCACGGATTCCATTAACGGAATTATGATTATCGTATGTAAGCAGATAATGACTATCCTTTGTAAAGGGATAAGACTCACCAACCAGTTTCAATGCACCACTGGCATTATTTGTGAAAACACAATCGTATTCTTTTGGATCAGCGTTAAAGAATCTCAGGATTGTTTGTCTGGTTTGGTCAACCATTCTTGTCATCGTAATAGAGGTGGGGTTACTCGAATGGGGATTTCCAAACACATGAGAAGATAGAAGATCCTGATGATTCTTCAATTGGGAAAGTGAAAATAACCCTGCTCCTGTGTAATCTAAATAAATGTGATTCTGATGATCCAAATTGGGATAATCTATTGCTCTTAATTCATCGATTTGCGAGGTTGATAAGAATTCAGGGTAATCATTCAGAAAATTCTGATATTCAATTTCAAAAGAAGACAAGAACCCACCTTTTTGGTGAAGAAATTTAATATCATCCACTTTTTTTATGGTCATAATTCCTCGCAAATTTTGAATTTATCTAAAAATTATAGCGATATTTATCTGTATAAGTTTTCAAATTTGGGTATTTATTCGTTCGGTGTTAAAATCACAAGATGATGATTAATGAATTGTATCCGTTAATTCTTGAACCAACAATTAAAAATTATATTTGGGGAGGAAGAAAATTCACAACATTCCTCAAACCTGATCAGGATCCAAATTTACCAATCGCTGAGATTTGGGCAATTTATGAAAATAATAAAGTCTCAAATGGTGATTTAGCAGGAAAAACGATCACTGAAATTCAAACTCTTTTTGGCAGGGATTTTCTGGGTGAAGATTACCAATTTTACGGGAATAAATTTCCTTTATTAATCAAATTACTTGACAGTAAAGATTGGTTATCTATACAGGTTCATCCAAATAACGAACAAGCTCAATCTATGCATGGTGCTGACCAACTCGGAAAAACGGAAGCCTGGTTTGTGTTGGATGCAGCTGATGATGCTCAATTAATTGCAGGTGTCAAATCAGGAATTGATCAGGAACTACTAACACAGGCGATTCGTTCAAGCCAAATCGCAAATCAAGTCAAATATCACAATATTTCTAAAGATAATTTCATCTTTCTCGCAGCAGGAACCATCCATGCTTTAGGACCTGGCGCTACGATATATGAAATCCAACAGAATTCGGATATCACTTACCGTGTTTATGACTGGAATCGTCCATTAACAGCCGGGCGATCACTCCATATTGAAGAATCAATCGCAGTGATTGATCCAACTACTGAAGTTAATCTTGGCTCAGTAGATAATGATAAAGATTCACAAGATGTTGTAAGCAGTAAATTTTTTCATTTAAAATTATTTCGAAGCAATGAAGAGAGTTTATTATTGGATCCTAAAGGTAAAAGCTTTCATGCATTGACAGTCATCGAAGGGACCGCAACCCTCTACTCTACGTTCGGAAATATTGCTTTAAACCAATATGATAGTATATTAGTTCCCGCAAATCATCCACCTTACCAGGTGAGTGGTAATTTCAAATTATTATGTGGGAGCTTGAAAAGTTTTTAAGGAAAATATGACAGAAAAGAAACCTACCATTCTCGTCGCCGTTAGCGGCGGTGTCGATAGTTCAGTAGTCGCAGCATTACTTGCTGAGCAAGGATACCCAATTATCGGGGTCATGATGCATTTATGGAGTGAAGCTGGCAAAGAATGTGAAAATAAGTGTTGCACCCCACAATCCATGGAGGAAGCCAGGAAATCCGCACAGACCATTGGATATCCCTTTCATGTGATTGATGCAGCTGAAATTTTCAGAAAGCAAATCGTTCAATATTTTCTGGATGAATATGCCAAAGGGAAAACCCCTAACCCATGTGTGATCTGCAATAAAGATATCAAGTGGGGGTTGTTATTCGACAAGTTAGATGAATTTGGAGCAGATTATCTCGCGACTGGCCATTATGTCCGTATGGAGAGAGGGGCCGATTCGAAAATGAAAGTATTTCGTGCCAAAGATAAATTGAAAGACCAATCCTATGTGATGAGTATGCTTAAGCAACCTCAATTGGAAAAAACAATGTTCCCTTTGGGAAATATGTTTAAGACTGAAGTTCGTGATCTTGCTCGCCATTATGGTTTACCTATGGCAGAGAAGAAAGACAGTCAGGACCTTTGCTTTGTTTCGGATGCCAATTATAAAGATTTCCTCATAAGGAATGCTCCGGAAATTGCCCAACCTGGTCAAATTCGCGACAGCTACGGTAATTATTTGGGTGATCATCAGGGTCTCGCTTTTTATACCATTGGGCAAAGAAAAGGGATTGGCTTGGCTGCCCCGGAACCACTCTACGTGCTAGAGAAAAATGCAAAAGAAAATTTTCTGGTGGTTGGCACTGTAGACCAATTACACCAAAAACAAATTTTGGTAAAAGATGTAAATTGGATCAGTGGAGATCAACCTAATAGTGAATTTTCTTCCGATGTAAAAATTCGTTATAAAGCTGATTTTCAGAGGGCGAATGTTACCCCACTTCCAAACAACCAGGTGGTTATCGAGTTTGAAAAACCTGTACGAGATGCCACCCCAGGACAATTTGCTGTATTTTATGAAAAAGACGAATTGATTGGTGGTGGAGAGATTGTGAAGTCTCTCTAACTAATTTTCCACCCATTCGAATAATTTCACACGGTTCACGTCTAAAGTACGTAAGATTGTATAAACTTTACTTATCGTTTACAATTATGGTATATAATATCTAATAAAAATACTTGGAGCTTACCATGGAAAAAACTAACAAACCAAAAACCGGTGTCCCTTTACCGATAGTTACTTTAAATAGGGTTTTTCTAACATTCGGAATACTGATTGCTATTCTAACAAATCAAATCTGGATTACGACTTTGATTTTTCTCATCATTCTGCCTGCAGCCCTCTTAGGCAAAAGGTATAGCTTGATATATTTTGTGGGTTCAAGATTACTTACAAAACAGATTGAAGACAGCGAATATGAAGATGCAGCGCTTCAAAGGTTCAACAACACAATCGCAGCATCCTTGCTTGCCTTCTCTCAGCTTTTCTTTATGTTGAATCAGTCAATTGTTGGCTGGGTTTTCGCAGGTATGGTTATGGTTGCATCAGGTGTAGCTTTATTAGGTTTCTGTTTTGGTTGTTTTTTGTATTACCAGTTCAAAATCCAACGCTACAAAATTTTCGGACCATAATTGAGATCAAAGTCGAATCGAATCCCATCCTTGTTTGAAGGATAATTCATTTACCGATCGATATTTTTCAGGGATTTTACTGGCGATCACTTTTAGAAATAATTCCTGGTCGAGATCTAAAATCTTCGATAAGGCACCCAGAATTGCTACATTGGAAACCTTGGAATTGCCCAGTTCTTCTGCAATTAGCATTCCTTTTACCCAATGATCATGAGATGTAAAATCATGAATTTTTTCTTTAATCTCCTCATCACTTGGATAGTCAGTCATACCTGAGCTCACCGTAACTGGAATAATGGCATAATCGTTGATGAGAATTGTCCCACCTGGTTTCAATTGATCAATCGCACGTAAGGCTTCCAACTTTTCAAAGGCAACAATAAAATCAGCTTCTCCTTTGGAAATGATCGGTGAATAGACAGTTTCTGCCCATCGAATATAAGAAGTAACTGTTCCACCACGTTGTGACATCCCATGAATTTCAGCTTTTTTCACATCCAACCCAATCAGTAATCCTAATTCAGCCAGCACATTACTCGCCAAAATTGTCCCCTGCCCGCCTACACCAGTTAATAAGAACTTTATTCCATCCGGATAGATGCGTTTGAAATTATTCATATCCATATCAACTTAACTCCGCTTTTCGTAAAGCAACAACCTGATCTCTAAAAAGGATCGCATCGCGAGGGCAAACCTGCGCGCAAATCTCACATCCAGTACACAAAGTTTGATCGATCTCAGCCAATGGACGATTGTATTTTGGATCGAGTGATTCTGATTTTAAGATTGCCGGACAACCAATTCGGAAACATACTGTACATCCATTACATTGATCATTAACCACCAATGGGATGTATTTGCTTCGGGCACTCGGTAATAGAGCACACTCTTCTTTTGTGATAAGAACCGCTGGCCCATCTTCTTTCAACCATTGTTTGAGAGTTTTTTCAATCACTTCCACCTGGAATGATTCCACTGTAAGTACTTTCTCTATCCCACAAGCCTTGACTAAAGCCTCAATATCCAGTTCGACCGTTGCCTGGTTCTGTAATGTGTGACCAGTCCCTGGATTCTCTTGATGACCTGTCATCCCGGTTACTCGGTTGTCCATGATGATCGTAATCACATTACTTTTGTTGTATGCTGCATTGATTAATGCCGGGATTCCGGTATGGAAAAAGGTGGAATCTCCAATTACGGCGACGTGTCTTTCATTATCTCCGGCAACAGCAGCACCGTGTGCTACGCCAATACTTGCCCCCATGCAACCACATGTATCGATGGTGGATAATGGTGGGGCGATTCCCAACGTGTAACAACCAATATCTCCATTCACTGGAACTTTCAACTTGGATAAAACATAAAATGAAGAACGATGTGGACATCCAGGACAAAGCACCGGTGGTCTGGCTGGTAATGGAAAATCCAAACTTTCTGTTCCATGTTGTTTATCAAATTCAAGAAGTCCGACTTCCTGCGCTGATTGCCTGACAATAGCAGGATTAAGTTCTCCTGTAATTGGAAATATGGATTTGGTGTGGTATTTTTGCAGATAATCCTGTTTTTCAAACTTGTCGATTTCAATGCCCAGTAAACGGACCTGATCTTCAATAAATGGATCTAGTTCCTCAATCACAATTAGTTTTTTGACTTTTAGACTTAATTCTTTGATCAACTTTCGTGGCAATGGATACACCATTCCCAATTTGAGAATACTGGCATCCGGAAAGACTTCCCGGGCATATTGGTATGCTACTCCTCCCGTAATAATCCCCAATTCACTCCCACGCATTTCGATCTTGTTGTGTTCAAAAGTTTCCGCAAATAGAGATAAATCATTAATCCTCTGTTCAATCACCGGATGTCGCCGACGAGCATTCACTGGGATCATGACATATTTAGCAGGATTGCGAGGATATTTTTCTTGTTTCCCCACTTGCTTTTGTTGTTCTGTAATTTCTACCGGAGAACTGGTGTGGCAAACTCTGGTTGTCATTCTTAACAACACTGGCGTATCAAATTGTTCACTTACATCGAAAGCTGCCATCGCAAAATCCCTTGCTTCCTGGCTGTCAGCCGGATCAAAACAAGGAATACGTGTGAATTTCGCGAATTGACGGTTATCTTGCTCATTTTGAGAGGAATGCATGGAAGGATCATCTGCTGACACAATCACCAGACCAGCTTCAATACCTGTCATTGCTACATAGAATAAGGCATCTGCAGCAACATTTAACCCAACATGTTTCATGGTAGATATGGCACGTTTTCCGGCATAAGCTGCTCCAATAGCCACATCCAATCCAACTTTTTCATTAGTAGCCCATTCTGCATATACATTTGGATACCTGGCAAACGTTTCCATAATTTCCGTGCTTGGTGTTCCCGGATACCCCGAAGCTACTGAGCAACCAGCTTCCCATGCACCTCTTGCAACAGCTTCATTCCCTGAAAGCAATCGTTTCATCTTGCCCTCCGATCTTGTATCATCCTCTAAGAATCGCTCTTCCATCTAATGCCAATACTCCTTCTTCTAGAACCAATAAAGGATTAATTTCAATATCCTCAATTTCAGGATAATCGATTGCAATCTGACTTAATTTCAAAATCACGTCCACAATGGCTGCAATATCCTTTTCCTTTTCTCCTCGATACCCTTGTAACAATTTTCCAGCTTTTGTCGATAACACCATTTCTTCAGCATCATGTCTGGTCAATGGTGCTACACGGAATGAAACATCCTTAAACAATTCAACAAAAATTCCACCAAAGCCGAACATCATCATCGGACCAAAACCAGGGTCCCTCTTCATTCCGACGATCACTTCATTTCCTTTAGGAGCCATTGCTTCGACCAGGACACCTTCTATACGAGCATCAGGTTTCTTCTTGTGAATGGAGTCAACCATTTCTTCATAAGCATTCATCACCTCTGCCTTGTTAGTTAAACCCAATCGGATGCCGCCCAAATCGGATTTATGTAAAATGTCCGGTGAATTAATTTTCATGACAACCGGGAAACCGATTTCATTGGCTACATCCCCTGCTTCGACCGGATCTTTAGCGATTTTCCCTGGGACTACCGGAATTTGATAGGCCTCAAGAAGAATTCTTGTAAGATCTTCTCCCAGAGTCCTATCTTCATTAACTTTCGACAATGCCTTCCTGGCTAAATCTCTATTGGGATTCCGAAATGTCACTATCTCTTCAAGATCATGATCTAACCAGGCAGCATACTTCTTCATTGCTCCAAGAATAATTCCAACGCTTTCAGGAAATACCACCATAGGAACATTGCGACTATGCAGGAGTTTTCTTGGTTCTTGAACCAGGGAATCACCCATAAAAATTGCAATAACAGTTTTGGTTGTGGTTTCTGCATTCTTGGCAATCTTTTCTGCTACTTCTACTGGATTAACTAACGCCTGTGGAACCAGGATTGGAATGACAACATCCACTTGAGAATCTTCGACCAACAACTTCATGGCAATATCGTATTCGTGCGGTTCAGCACCTCCCAACATATCTACCGGGTTGGTTACCTGTGCACTGGGATTGAGCGCTTTCCTCAATTCACCGATCGTATTAGGAGATAAGTCTGCAATGGTAAATCCATTATTGGCCAAACTATCTGAAAGTAAGGCAGCAGGACCGCCAGCATTGGTCAGAATGGCTACCCGATTTCCCTTAGGCAGGTTTTGAAGTGCCAATGCTTGAGAAACATCGAAAAGATCGTTAACAGCCTGAACCTCGATGACACCGCTTTGCAAAAATGCAGCCTGATAAGCTGCGTGACTCCCCGCTAACGAGCCAGTATGTGAGGATACAGCTCTCGCTCCGGCTGATGTTCTTCCCGCTTTAAGTAAAACTATCGGTTTTCTTCTTGTGACATGTTTGGCGATCGAAATAAATTTTTGTCCATCCTGAATTTGTTCAACGTAAGCAGAGATAACCTTGGTTTGAGGATCATTCCCCAGATACTCAATGATGTCTGTTTCAGTAACATCAGCTTCGTTGCCCAAACTCAAAAAGTGAGAAAAACCAATCCCCTTCTCTTTAACATAATCGACCACACCACCTAAAACCGCCCCGGATTGAGAAAGGAAACCAATTCCACCAGTGTCCGGTACACCTGAAATAAAAGTTGTGTTCAAACCTGTATGCAAACTCATTGTCCCGACACAATTTGGGCCGACCATGCGAATGTTATTCTCTTTCACGAAAGTCACAAGTTGTTTTTCTAATTCTTCCCCTTGTGTGCCTAATTCTTTAAACCCACCAGATATGACCGTAATCGCTTTAATTCCACGTTTATTACAATCCTTCACGACGGGAAGAATTGTATTTGCTGGCAAAATGACAACAGCTAAATCTACTGGATCAGGAACACTCAAGATGTCCGGGTAACAAGGCAACCCTAAGATTTGATCCTCTTTAGGATTAACTGGAAATATTTTTCCTTTATATCCATATAAGGTCAGGTTCTTAACAATACCAAAACTCAGTTTATTGGGTTTGTTGGAAGCCCCTATGATTGCAACCCCTTGCGATTCAAAGAATGGTTTTAAACCGTTATGCATAAATAATCTCCATTTTATTTTTAACCACCAGCTTTTTTCACCTTAAAGCCTTTTGATTCCAATTTATCTTTTACGGGATCTCTCACATCTCCCTGAATTTCAATCAAACCATTTTTTACTGATCCCCCCACCCCACATGATCTTTTTAATTCCTTGGCCAGTTCTTTTAATAAATCTTCACTCCCCGCAATTCCTTCAATGATGGTAACTGTTTTTCCTCCCCTACCTTTACGTTCCAGCCTTAATCGAACTACCCCATCTTTGCTTCCAGTCACCACTGTGGATTTCTTACACACACAACCAGCGATTGCTTTGCCACATTTTGGACAAACTCTTCCTTGATCAGTTGAGAAAACAGTAGGATTGTTACTTCGTGAAGAACTCATTTTTCCTCAGAATGGTAAATGGAGTGAAATATTTTACTTAAATAAAATGTCTGAAGTTTTACCGAAACAACTAGTATTCTCCATTATACTGATCAATAATTGAAATAAAATTGAAAAATGTAATAAATTTGTCAATCAATATCAGTTTAAATCAAAAACCGACTTTCGTCGGTTTTTGTTTCTTACCTACTCTTTTGATGGCTTTACCTTTATTTTTTGTGAAGCCTTTTTTGATTTAGGTAGTTTTAGCTTGAGCACTCCATCTTTTACTTCCGCAACAATCTTATCCTGGGCTATTTCATTGGATAAATTGAACTTTCTGCGAAAGCTTCCGATTCCATACTCAGCATAGGTTAATGAATATTCCTCCGGTTTTTCTGCATGTACCTCGGCATCGATGGTTAACACATTTTTCTCCAGGGTGATGTCGATGGAACTTTCATCAGCTCCAGGAATATCCGCAATTAGATGAATAGCTTCATCAGTTTCATAAATATCCACTCTTGGAACATATAGACGTGAGTCTCTTGTTCTTTCAGTATCATTCTGTTCGACAATTTCTTGTTTTTGAGCTTCAGGATTAGATAACTGTTCTGACATTTTTCACCTCCTGTTTATATTGCTTTCACAGCAATCTTGCGTGGTTTATCTGCTTCTGCCCTTGGCAACCAAATCTTTAGCACACCTTTTTCATAGTTTGCTTCCACCTTATCTATATCGATCGGGAATGGCAATTGGATGGTGCGAGTAAAACTACCATACCCTCTTTCCTGTCGATGATACTTAATTTCATCGCCTTCTTCAGGAGCTGATCTTGATCCACTGATCGTTAAAGTTTCTCCTGCTACTTTGATATCCAGGTCTTCAACATTCATACCAGGTATCTCAGCCGTAATTACTTGCCCAGAATCGGCTTTTGTCCAAACATTCATCGCAGGAAAATCATGGCTATTAAGTGGACGATCTAAGAACCGGTTCATATATGAGCTGTCAAACATCCGATTCATTTCACGCTGTAATTTATCCATTTCTTCCCACAAAGTCGGTGAAGATTTTCTTCTATATAACATAAAAACCTCCTCGTTTCATGTTTATTGTTATCTAAACTTTAACAAGAAAATATAAGAGTTTTGCTAACAGAATATAAAAAAAATATAAAAATCTTTAGTAACTATGCACTTTGTGTTGAGGAAGCCTTCTTATTAAAAATCGAAGGTAACAATGGAATAGCGAGAAGATTAAGCAAGGCAATAATTGCAAAAGTCCACCGATACCCTACCCCATCCACCAACACTCCAGCGAAAGGCAATCCAATCCCGGTGCCTAAATTTGCAATCGCCATTAATATGGAGAACATTGATGCAGCAATTCTGGGATCAGACCGTTTCATGGAAATCGAGAAATAAACCGTTTCATAGTATCCATAAGCTAACCCGAAGATAAAAACAAGAAGCCATGCAATAACTGATGTGGTGGTAAAGGCAAATATCATAACCGAAACTAAAGATATGGCTAAAGCCACAACAACTGCTTTTTTTTGACCTATCCGATCTGTGAGGGGGCCACCAGTGACGCCACCAATCACCACGCCTATTCCCCAAACAGTGGTGAAAAGACCTGCCACCATCACTGAGATACCAAAGGTTGTTTGGAGAAAAGGATTGATAATCTCATTGGTTGCATTGATGATTAGCGAATAAAGAGCTCCTAATAGCCCTAATGCAATTATTGGCCAATGTTTAAAAGCGGAAAATGCTTTCCATTCAAATTTTTGTTCGGATTTTCGGGGAGGTTCTTTAAAACCAACCACCAGAAACAATGGAATGAGTGTAAGCACAGCCAGCAACCAGAAAGCTGCCGACCAGGACACTTGTTGGGCTAAAATTCCTATTAGACTGGACAAAACCACTACTCCCATTGCTCTCCCACCAACCATAAGGCCTTGTATTTTCCCCTCTTCATGGGCAGGTGTAATATCCAATGCCAAACCATCTGTCGTCGTATCATACATTGCCATACCAGTCATAACCAAAAATGCAATCACTCCAAATAGCGCAAAGTTTTCATTCGGGTTTACAAATGGAACAATCACAAGACAAATTGCCTGAACAATCAATCCGAAAACTATGTAAGGTTTACGATGACCGAGTTTGAATAAATTCACACGATCACTCAGGATGCCTAAAAAGATCTTAAGAACAAATGGTGTTAATGCAATCCCGCTGATCAACCCTATCTTACTCATCGAAATATCGAATGAAAGTAGATAAATTGCGTTGAGCGATGTGAAGTAACTTAGCACTGCTCCTTGAGCGAAATAAAGCAAAGCGAACATTGCATAGGTAGAAAACTTTAAACGTTGGTTCATATAAATACCATCTTTGGGATAAAATTAATGCTTGGATTGATATTGAATTAGTATGCCACGGATTTTATAAAATTGAAATTATATTCGTGACAAAAGTTCAAAATAATTGTCATTCCTTGCGGGTATTATTCAGTTCAAGTAGACTAAAAGGTCAGAAGATACGTATAACAATGGAGACTTCCAATATGAATGAATATCAGGCAACCGCTAACTGGATTGATAAACCAGTCTCAAGTTTCTTGCCAAAAATAACCATCGAAAAGGCGATCATCATACTGATCATCCTGCTTGCGATTTTTAGTCGCTTCTATGATTTAGGTGCCCGAGTCATGAGTCATGATGAAGTCAATCATGTTGTCCCTTCCTGGGATTTAGCATCCGGTAGAGGATATGTACAAGATCCCATTACTCATGGCCCACTCCAATTTCATCTCATCGCTTTGTCATATTTTATGTTTGGCGATTCAGATTTCACATCCAGAATTCCTGCTGCGCTTTCAAGTGTCGCCGCAATCGTCCTGGTTCTTCTCCTATTTAAGCGTTACCTGGGAAAATATGGTCACATTATTGGCGGGTTGATTTTTCTGATCTCACCTTATTTGCTATTCTATGGTCGTTATACGAGAAATGAAGGCATAATTGAATTAATTGCTGTTTTAATGATTTATGCAACGCTTCGTTATCTCGACAGAGGAGATAAACTCTCACTATTATTACTTACCATCGCGCACGCTTTGAATTTTGCAGCCAAAGAGACTGCCTACATTTACATGGCCATTTTGCTATTGTTCTTAGCACTTCAATTTTTGGGTGAAGTTATTCGGGAACATTGGGTCTCACTAAAATCAAAACAATTATTCGTCTACATGACCCTTGTCACTTTACTACTCCTTCTTTCAGGAATTATCCTGGCATATGTTCATGCAAAACAAAATCCGACGAATGAAACCGGCGAATTATTATCTCAATCTGCATTTAACTTAGGAAATATTGCAAGTCTTACCGTCATTGTGGCGATCTTATTTGGGCTTATCACTGTTTTTCTGTTGGTCAAAGGAATTGGATTAGAGGCGATTCGCCATTTACGCACTTTTGATTTGTTAATTATTAACGGAACCATCGTTTTACCTTTACTGGCAGCATTTCCGATCAACATTATTGGATCATTGCTTGGGTTAAATTGGAAACCCACAGATTATTCGACACTTGGAATGGTTAGAATTGGAATATCTTTAGCTGTTCTAGGGGGGATTTCAGTTGCGATTGGATTGTGGTGGAACCGTAAAGATTGGGTTAAGAATATCCTGGTCTTTTGGGGTATTTTCGTTGTATTCTATACAACATTTTTTACCAATGGGAGAGGTTTTTTCACAGGTATTGTGGGGTCACTAGGCTACTGGTTGGAACAACAAGCCGTGAATCGTGGAACCCAACCTTCATACTATTACGCACTTCTACAAATGCCTTTCTATGAATTCTTGTCAATCATTGGTTTTCTGGTCGCGATTTTTTATGCATTATTCAACCTAAAAATTATCTCTATCCCAGTAGCAGTACCAATAACACCAATTCAGGAGTCACTAAACCCACCCAACCAGATAGATGAAGGAGATATTCCTGAGTTTGTTAGTCAAATGGAATCAAATTCCTTCGAACCTGTTAAAGTTGACAAGAAAAATGAAAATATTGAAACTCTTGAAATAACAGCTGAATCTGAGGTGGATAAAACTGAAACACGTGAAGATGAATTCACACCAGACCATTATCGTGTTCCTGTGTTTTTTATGTTGTTATTTATTTCGATCATGAATTTAATTGCCTACAGCCTGGCTGGAGAGAAAATGCCCTGGCTAACCGTTCACATTGCTTTGCCATTTGGACTGACCGCAGCGTGGGGCGTTGACAAATTAATTTCCAACATTTCCTGGGGTGAAATTCGTAAAAATCAGAGATGGGTTAGTTTGTTATTAATACCAATTTTTATCTCGAGCTTATTAGGTTTTCTTGGATCTATCTTAGGAGAAATTCAACCATTTCAAGGAAATAATCTTGAACAACTTCAATCTACAAGCACCTTCATTGTGTCAGGAATTACGCTCATCCTCACCATAGTAGGATTTGTCTATTTTCTAAAGGGTTATCCATTCAAAGAAATGGCAAAGGTCTTATTGCTCGCTTTTATTGGTCTTTTAGCTGTTTTAGCTACTAGAACTTCCTTTACAGCCTCTTTCATAAATTATGACAATGGGAAGGAATTTCTTGTGTATGCCCATGCTGATAGAGGTCCCAAAGATATTCTCGAACAGGTAGAAGAGATATCCAAAAGAACAGTGGGTGACAAACAAATCAAAGTAGCCTACGACAATGACTCCCTTTACCCATATTGGTGGTATTTCAGAGATTATCCCAACAAACATTGGTATACAGATACTCCAACAAGAGACTTATTAAATTCTCCAATCATATTGGCAAGTGATCAAAACTATTCAAAAATTGATTCTTTGGTCAAAGATAACTATATCAAATATGATTACACCCGCCTGGTATGGCCGATGCAGGATTATTATTTCCTGACCTGGGAGCGAGTTAAATATGCGATCACAGATCCAGCCATGCGTTCCGCTCTCTTTCAGATCTGGTTGGACAAAGATTATTCCAAATATGCCGCGATAAAAGGTAGATCTGACCTAACCGTCTCCACTTGGTCTCCATCTGATTCAATTCGAATGTATATTCAAAAAAGTATCATTGGTGAGATTTGGGAATATGGATCAATTCCGGAAGTTGTTTCAGAACCGGTTGTGGATCCATATGAGGGAAAAATTCTCTCATTACTACCGGATAAGATCATCGGATCTTTTGGAAAACAGGAAGGGCAATTAGATGCTCCCAGAGGAATTGCGATCGCTCAGGATGGTACGATCTATGTGGCAGACTCCCGAAATAACAGAATCCAGCATTTTTCTGAAGATGGCACATTACTCAACTCATGGGGAAGTTTTGCAGACATATTATCAGGTCAGGCCCCCCAAGGTACATTTAATGAACCATGGGGTATTGCGATCGGACCTGATGGCTCAGTTTATGTAACAGATACCTGGAACCATCGGATCCAGAAATTCTCTGCTGATGGCGACTTTATTACTATGTGGGGTTATTTTGGCACCGCAGAAAATCCGGATGGTTTCTGGGGACCAAGAGGTATAGTGGTTGACCAGGAAAACCGTGTTTACATCTCTGATACTGGAAACAAAAGAGTAGCCATATTCGATGAAAATGGAAATTTCATAACCCAATTTGGTGTAGCAGGATTTGACCTTGGTCAACTTGATGAGCCTGTTGGTTTGGCATTAGGACAAAACGGAGAAATTTTCGTCTCGGACACCTGGAACCAACGCATTCAGGTCTTCATTCCTAACGAATCGTTTACCTATTTCTCTGCTGTCAACTCCTGGGATATTGTTGGTTGGTACGGACAAAGTTTGGACAACAAACCTTTCTTAGCGACCGATAACCTTGGAAATGTTTACACCACTGATCCGGAAGGTTTTCGTGTTCTAGGATTTGAACCAAATGGCCAATTCATTCTGGGATGGGGAGATTATAGCCCCAGCACTGATGGATTTGGAATGCCTGCAGCTGTTGCATTTGACCAAAACAATGGCGTTTGGGTCTCAGATGCTGGCAATAGTGTCTTGTTACATTTCACAATACCGTGATTCAACATTAAATTAAAAAGCCTGTTTTCAAAAAATGAAAACAGGCTTTTTTTTGATTTGGTCATTTTTTATTTTTATAGCCATCCAAAATTGCACCCAGAATCAAACCAACACCTGCTCCAATTCCAGCACCCATCGCAATATTTTCAAATATTATCCCTAACACAGCACCGATAGCAACACCAAAAACTAGCCCTAAACCGGTCAATGATGTTTTCTTACTTTCTTTCGCTTCCATTTTCAAACTCCTTTTCTTAGCTTTCTCATTGATCACAAATCGTATCTAATTATTTTGAGATTTCTTTTTTTATCTCATCAATCGAGTAAACAATAATCCAATCATCCATATTCCCCGCCCTTTCGTAAGAAAACGGATCGATTTTCTTTACATCACAGATTTCTACCAGACATAAATATCGTTTACCTACCCATCTGGCTAATTGAGAATTAGTTAGCTGCAGTTTTTCCATGTACCCCATGATGAGATTTCTAGAATCTTCTTCTGACAATTTGTCCGAATTTATCACATTGGATATCTTTCCTTTAGCAACAATAAAACCTTTGCCATCATTCTCGATTAGGTAAATAGTTTCACCTGAAAAAACTTTTCCATAAGGTAATTTTCTTCCAGCTGCTCCACGAATTAACATGGTTTTGGACCCATTAAGGATTTTGTCCAATTCGTTTGCTTTCTTATCACAATAGGCAAGATGATCCATAACCCTCTCCTTGTATGAAGTTTATAATTAAGCAATATCAATTTGTTTTAATCTTACACAATCACTGCGAACTTTTGACTATCCACTCGGGCAGAATCGCTATGCCTGATCTTACAGTTTTAATTCAATCAATTAGTCATTACTTTACTGAATTATCAGAATGGGTTGATAAGAGATAAAAATCATTATTCTTGAATAATCATGCGTAAAATCGCGTATGATGATGCAGCCTTTATAAAAACAATCGCTAATGCTGGTTCTTCTTTAACACGCTTTTGCTCAGGTTGGATATTCATTTCTTCATTTGAAATTTCAGGGTCTAGACCAGGAATTTTTCCGGTTACCTAAACCAGTTTATTTGTTCTTTGATCTGCTATTCAATTCATCCTTGAATAGACCTGTCAAAATGAAACTCACGATACTGACAATTATCGCACCCAGAAAGCCAACCCAAAAGGTATCAACAGTAAATCCAATATGGAATTGTGTCCCAATCCACCCCGCCATCATGAACATCAAAGTATTTATTATCAAAGTACCAAGCCCGAGTGTAAGGATCAGGAGTGGGCAACTCATTACAATCAGCATCGGTTTAATAATTGCATTCACCAGTCCAAAAATGAGTGCTAACCAAACGAAGCTAAGCCAATTTTCACTTTGTGGAGTGATACCTTTTCCTTCTAAAATCGCCACAGCCGCATAGAGAGCTACCGCGTTAATTGCTAATCGAATAAGAATCTTTTTCATAGTTCTCCTTTATAGAATTATTATGCCATAAATCGATTAGATATCAGATAGAAATCCGTTTTTTGAAATTCTTTCTTCCATCCAAATGAGAGTGTGATTCTTAATTAATCCTAGATCTTCAAATGCCTTTTCACCTCGGCCGACCGGATAATTAATCGTCTGGGGTCTCACAATAAAAGCTGATTTTCGAAAATAAGGAATGGATGCTCTTATCACCTGGTCATCGAATTCTTCCTGACAGGCAATCCAAAGATTATCGGCAAATAAATTTGTTTTTTCCAGAGTAGCATACCCGATTACTTTGCTGCCCTTTTGTATGGTAATGTTACTTATGGAAATGCCTGAAAAAAAACGATGCAACCATTTATTAAACCCTGGTTCAAAACGGTCTTCTTTCAATCCTAAATTCCATCGCACATCATTAGGATAAACATCTTTTAACCAATGTTTTTGCTGATCCCATTCTTCATGAGATCTTCGTCTTATGTTGACACCATATCCCATGTAATCCTTGAGCTTATGAAGGGGTTGGAGAGTAAAAGTAGATCTACGACACTTTTCCAAAAACCCCATTTGCGTGTAGAGTTCAATTGCAGGTGGATTATCATCACGAACCTGCAACCATACACTTTTTGCAAACTTTTCCTTTGCAAATTTGAGTGCTCTGGAAGTTAGATCTAACGCAATTCTTCTTCGACGGTAATGAGGATGAACGGCAACATTTGCTACCAGGTATACAAATTCTCCGTTCTTGTGAAAGGGAATCATGGATAAATTTCCAACAATCAGCTCATCAATTTCATACACAAAACCTTGAATTTGTGAAAAGGAAGAAAGTGGAAAATCACCCCCCCACCAATAGGAATTCATATTACTGCTTATTTTTCGTAAATATCGGATGTAATCCATCCCATCTTCATCGATTGTGTCTTTAAAACACAATTCGATTAAATCAGCTATTTCCCCTAAATCAGTTCTGGGATTTATTGGACGAATACACCCTTCCCTAGCATCTATTTTCGCATCCATTTCGTATTATTTTACACCAGTGACCCTGAATTTATGAATATCTTCTCCTGAAATATTCTATTTTCAATCAGAATTATTTTCTAATACGCTTCTTATATTATTTTTGTCATTTGTTAATATAGATTTTGATATAATCCTTTTATGGCCTCGCACTGTAAATGGGCATAAAAAATGGAAGGACAATACCCATATGATGAGATTTGATAGATTTACAGAACGTGCTCAGGAAGCCGCTCAAAGAGCCGCAGAAATTATCCAACGCTATGGACACAATCAGATTGATACTGAGCATATTCTCTTAGCATTAATAGAACAACCCGAAGGGGTGATTACACAAATTTTGGAAATTTTAAAAATTGATCCGAGCATTCTTGAAGAACGGCTGGACTACATCCTTCGTACAAGTCCCAAAGCCAGTATCTTTGGTGGCGGGGCTGGTCAGGTATTTATCACCCCGCGGGTGAAGAGAATTATCGATCTCGCCAACGAAGAAGCCAGTCGTCTGAAAGATGAATATATTTCCACTGAACATATCTTCTTGGCGGTCCTCAGTGAGAAAAACACACCTGCTGCCAGATTATTGGAAGGTTCTGGAATAAATCGCGATCGCGTAATCGAAGCAGTAAACCAATTACGGGGTGGTCAACGAGTAACGGACCCACAAGCTGAGACTCGTTATCGCAGTCTAGAGAAATACTCACGCGATCTTACAACCCAGGCACGCGAAGGAAAATTGGATCCGGTCATTGGCCGTGACAATGAAATTCTTCGTGTGATGCAAATTCTATCCCGTAGAACAAAAAACAATCCAGTATTAATTGGAGAAGCTGGTGTTGGGAAAACCGCCATTGTGGAAGGTTTGGCTCAAAAAATAGCTTCTAATGATATCCCGGAAATTTTGATGGGGAAAAAAGTAATCTCCTTAGACTTAAGTGCGATGATTGCAGGTTCCAGGTTTCGTGGAGAATTTGAAGAAAGGTTGAAAGCCGCCATCGAAGAGGTTCAACGCTCCGAAGGGGAAGTGATTCTCTTCATTGATGAACTTCATACCGTTGTCGGTGCTGGCGCAGCCCAGGGAGCTATGGATGCCTCCAATATGCTAAAACCTGCTCTGGCAAGAGGAGAACTTCAATGTATTGGTGCCACCACCCTGGATGAGTACCATAAACATATCGAAAAGGATTCCGCGCTGGAAAGACGTTTTGCGCCGGTTTATGTTGAAGAACCAACGGTAGAAGATACTATTCAAATGCTGCATGGGTTAAGAGACAGATATGAAGCCCATCACAAAGTGCGTTTTTCAGATGAGGCTTTGGTTTCTGCCGCTCGATTATCCTCTCAATATGTGACCGAACGGAAATTGCCTGACAAAGCCATTGACCTGATGGATGAAGCTGCTGCCAAATTACGGGTTGCCCTGTATTCCTTACCACCAGACCTTAAGAAAATGAAATCTGAATTAGATCGACTGGCTGCAGAGGAAGAAAAAGCTGGTGTTGAAAGAGATTATGAACGTGCAGCTCGCATGAAAGCCGACCGCTTACGCTTACAAACCGAGTTCGATGGACTACGCGATAAATGGGAAGCTGAGCATCAGCTGGATGAAGTTGTTGATACGGATGATATTGCCCAGGTAGTTGCACAATGGACTGGTATTCCGGTTAACCAAATGATGGAGACAGAATCAGAAAAATTGTTGCACATGGAAGAACGTTTGCATGAGAGTATTATCGGCCAGGAAGCTGCGGTAAAAGCAATTGCAGATGCCATCCGAAGAGCTCGATCCGGGTTGAAGGATCCACGCCGTCCAATTGGATCATTTATTTTCATTGGGCCATCAGGTGTTGGAAAAACAGAATTAGCCAAAGCCCTTGCATCTTATATGTTTGGAGACGAAGAAGCCTTAGTTCGCCTTGATATGAGTGAATATCGGGAACAACACACAGCCTCCCGTTTATTTGGTGCACCTCCTGGATATGTCGGGTATGAAGAAGGTGGTCAATTAACAGAAGCTGTTCGCCGTCGCCCTTATCGTGTAATCCTGTTTGATGAGATCGAGAAAGCTCATCCGGAAGTATGGAATTCTTTACTGCAAATTCTGGATGATGGTAGGTTAACCGATGGACAAGGGCATTTAGTTGACTTCCGTAATACTGTGCTTATCATGACCTCCAACTTAGGCACTGAATTTGTCAAAAAAGGTGGAACGTTAGGTTTCCTCAGTAGTGACAATGATGAACGTGACGCCCATGAAAACATCGAAAAAGCCCTAAAGAGCACATTCAGGCCGGAATTCATCAATCGTATTGATGAGATTATCATGTTCTCTCCGTTATCCGTGGAACAGGTAAAAGATATCGTTGTTCTACAAATGAAAGAGATCACAGATCGCTTGCAAGAAAACGGAATTATGGTTGAACTGAGTGAACCAGCCAGAGATTGGTTAGCTGCTGAAGGGTATGATCCAATGTTTGGTGCACGACCTTTACGAAGAGCTTTACAAAAATTCGTAGAGAGTCCCCTTTCAATCAGTATTTTATCTGGTGAATTTCATGATGGAGATACTGTGCTCGTGGACTTAAAAACAGAATCCAATCAATTAGTATTTACTAAAAAAGAGACAAATGATCAAGAGAAAAAACAAGAAGAAGTGAAAGAGATAGAAGAATAATTAATTTGTAAGAGGTTCAAGGATATAACTTGAACCTCTTTTTTTTTAATTTATTTTGCTTTATCGACAATTGGATTAGCCGTAAAAAGTTTGACAGTCTCTCATCGCAAAGTTATACTTTGATTTTACAACTATGGAAAAATCCTTCATTGAAGGTTATGGGAGGTTCTTTTGAAAAAAGCATTAATAACAGGAATTACCGGGCAGGATGGTTCTTACCTTGCTGAATTGTTACTGGCTCAGGGATATGAAGTGCATGGTCTGATTCGGCGTGCCAGCACATTTAACACTCGTCGGATCGACCATATTTATCATGATCCTCACAACAATGGGGAAGAGGTTAATTTAACTCTTCATTATGGAGATGTCAGTCAGAGTGAAGCCTTATTAGATGTGATTTATAATGTCCGACCGGATGAAATTTACAATTTAGCTGCACAAAGTCATGTGCGTGTTAGTTTTGATATGCCGGAATATACCGGTGATGTGACAGGGCTTGGTACTATTCGAATCCTCGAAGCCATTCGTAAAAGTGGAGTAAAAACAAGATTCTATCAGGCATCATCCAGTGAACTATATGGCTCCTCCAAACCTCCTCAAAATGAGGATACCCCTTTCAGACCGCAAAGTCCCTATGCCGCCGCTAAACTATACTCCTATTGGGTCACCAAGCAATATCGCGATGGTTACGGAATTTTCGCCAGCAATGGTATTTTATTCAACCATGAATCACCCCGCCGTGGGGAAACCTTTGTCACCCGAAAAATCACCCGTGCGTTAGCAAATATTGTCAAAGGTACCCAGAAACATCTCTACCTTGGAAATTTGGATGCCAAACGTGATTGGGGATATGCACCAGATTATGTGGCTGCTATGTGGAAAATGATGCAACACGATAGTGCAGGTGATTTTGTCATCGGAACTGGAGAAGCACATTCAGTACGAGAATTTTTGGATGAAGCTTTTGGTTATGTCAATATTGATTGGCAAGAATTTGTAAAAATTGACCCACGTTACTTCCGTCCGAATGAAGTAGATTATCTTTTGGCAGACCCTTCCAGAGCTATTAATGAAATTGGCTGGAAACCACGGGTGTCTTTCAAAGAACTTGTCCGGATTATGGTGGACGCGGATATGGAACTGGTTGATCTTGAATCACCTGGTGAAGGCAAGGCGTTGTTAGAAAAACATCATGGTCGTTGGCACAGATGGGACAGCCAGGTAGTAAGTATGGATCGCTAGAAATGAAAAAAACGAGATCCATCCTTTTCGTATGCACAGCCAACCAATGTCGATCACCGATGGCTGAGATTTTGATGAGAGATTTATTGAAAAGGAAGGATCTCACATCCTTAATCGATGTGAAATCAGCCGGAACTTGGGCTGAACCAGGATATCCCGCTACCGCTCACGGAGTTTCAGTGATGGCTGAACGGGGTCTGGATAATCGTGGGCACAAATCTCAATCCATCACGATTGAATTATTGGAAGAACAGGACCTGGTTCTCACTATGGAATCAGGACATAAAGAAGCAATTCAGATTGAATTCCCGGATATGGCATCAAAAGTGTATTTGTTGTCTGAAATGGCAGGAATGACCAAAAATATTGATGATCCTGTTGGGGGTTCCTTAGAGAAATACCGGGATACTTCGGATGAAATTGAAGATTGGATTAATCGAGGTTTTTCAAAAATTTTACAAATTTTGAGTCTCCCGGAAGAAATTTAATTAGTAGATTGAGGTGATATGGGGAAAAGTATTCAACAATTAACCGAAGACATGCATAACTTTGTCTCTTCTAAAGGGTGGTATACCCCGAACAGCAAGCGCCCACAAACACCGAAAAATATTGCGATTTCACTTGTTCTGGAAGCAAGTGAAGTGTTGGAACATTTCCAATGGAAGGAAGACTCTTCTGATAAAAAAGAGCTGGAAAGCGAAGTTGCGGATGTAGCCCTTTATCTGTTTCAATTATGTCAAATTTGTGAGATTAATTTAGAAGACGCCATTCAACAAAAGCTTTCCCAGAATTATGAACGGCAATGGGATGAAAATACGGTAGAATAACACCAAGATTAAGGATTAATTTATGAACATAACAATTTTTGGTGGCTCTTCTCCTCTTCAAGAGAGCAAAGAATACCTGTTTGCCTATGAATTAGGTAAAACTCTTGGTGAAAATTGCCATACAATTCTTACCGGTGGTTATATGGGCACCATGGAAGCCTCTTCGAAAGGGGCTTTTGAAGTTGGCGCTCATGTTATAGGTGTAACCTGTGTCGAGATTGAAAAATGGAGAAATCGAAGTCATAATCCCTGGGTTAAAGAAGAATGGAAGCATGACACCTTACACGATCGCATGATCAGGTTAATAGACTCATGTGATACGGCAATTGCCTTACCCGGTGGACCAGGCACAATGGCAGAAATTGTTCTCATGTGGAACCGAATTCAAATAGAAGCTATCCCATCAGTTCCCATTATTCTCGTCGGAGATGAGTGGAAGAAAATATTTAACACCTTCTTTCAAGAATTAAAAAGTTATATACCACCTTCCAGTTTAGACGTGATAAAATTTGCCAACACAATTGATGAGGTTATTTCAAATTTACCAAAAAATTAACGATAGGAAAAACAATGAGCGAAGAAAAACTCCCTAAACAAAGTGAAAATTTTTCAGAGTGGTATAACCAACTCATTCAAAAAGCAGAACTGGCAGATTACGCTCCAGTACGAGGTTGCATGGTTGTTCGCCCTTATGGGTGGGCTTTATGGGAAAATATTCAGGCAGCTCTAGACAAACGATTCAAAGAAACTGGCCATGTCAATGCTGCCTTTCCAATGTTCATTCCAATGTCCTTTTTTGAGAAAGAAAAGGAACACGTTGAAGGGTTTTCACCTGAACTGGCTGTCGTTACTATTGGAGGTGGTAAGACTTTAGAAGAACCATTGGTTGTACGACCTACATCTGAAAC
>CAYSFA010000027.1:0-20685 GCA_964430025.1 uncultured Anaerolineaceae bacterium
ATTATAAGTATTAAGTACATTTTCTGTTAAATTATAAATAGTCAACAAATCTTTCAAATTTCAGCCCCTTAATTGCATTTTTCACTCATTGATTATGTTTATCCATTTATTTTGACAAAATGGCAATTTTTATGGCATCACGCCTATGCTATAATCCAATTTGATGGACATCTTTATTGTTTCAGACGTTGGGGGCACTCATATCAGGGTTGCAGCATTTGATGTTGCCACCTTGAAACAAATAAGCCTTAAAAGAATCCCAACGCAAAAAGCAGGACAATTACCCATTGATCGGTTAATCCAACTGATCCAGGAAGCAAAACAAGATTACGAAGTGCGCGCAATTGCGGTAGCTGCTCCAGGATTCCTTGATCCAGATCTGGGCATTGTTTATGAAGCCCCCAATATTCCTGGGTGGGAAAATTTTCCTTTGAAACAAATATTGGAAGATAAATTTAACAACCCAGTTTATTTAGGAAATGACGCCAATTTAGGTGCCCTGGGAGAATGGAAATTCGGTGCAGGTATCGGCCATCGCGACCTTTTGTATCTTACGATTTCAACGGGGATAGGCAGTGGAGCGATCATTAATAATGAATTGTTACTGGGGAACAATGGATTAGCAGGCGAATTTGGACATGTCACCGTATTACCTGATGGTCCACTGTGTGGGTGTGGAAAAAAAGGACACATTGAAGCGATTTCCTCCGGGACAGGAATTCATAATTACATACTGGAACAAATAGAAATCGGAAGTCCAACATCCTTGAAACTAATAGAAAATTTTTCCGGAAAAGACATCACTAAAGCAGCCATGGAAGGTGATCCCTTAGCCATTGAAGCTTATGAACGAGCTGGCAAATACCTCGGGATTGCCCTGGCTAATTTTTTGCATATGCTCAACCCTTCCATTGTTATTTTTGGGGGAGGAGTTTCTACAGCAGGGGATCTGCTGTTCGCTCCCATGCGGATATCATTACAAGACTCAATTATTTCTGAAGCCTATCTGGAAAATCTCACAATCACCAAAGCCAAATTAGGTGATGAAGTCGGAATTAAAGGCGCCCTTGCCTTACTCATTACAAAAACCTCAGCTTAACTTTTTCATTCATCATTAATCTAATACTCAAATTTTAGGAGGAATTATGAAAGCCCTGAAAGTCCCGGGACCGAAAGCGAAAGCATTAATTGAAAGAGATCATAAAGTTGTTTCTCTATCCTACCCAAGAGGCTATCCTTTTGTGATGGATCATGGCAAAGGCACTGAAGTATGGGATGTGGATGGTAATCGATTTCTGGATTTTGCAGCTGGAATTGCTGTGGCATCTACCGGTCACAGTCATCCAGATGTTGTTAAAGCCATTCAGGAACAGGCAGCTAAATTTATTCATATTTCTTCTGATTTCTATCACGAAAAATGGATTGAGCTTTCTGAAAAATTATCAGCAATTGCTCCGTTTTCAGAAGATGCTAGAGTATTTCTGACAAATTCAGGAACAGAAAGTGTAGAAGGTGCTATAAAACTAGCCCGATATCATACCAATCGCTCTAGTTTTATCGGCTTTTTGGGTGGTTTTCATGGCCGCACAATTGGGGCAGTCACCTTTACTGCCAGTAAACCTAATTACAAACGCCGCTTCCTCCCCCTTATGAATGGTGTCACCCATGTGCCATTCCCTGATCCATACCGTCCACTCCTGCACATGGAACCTGGACAAGATTACGGGGAAATAGTCGTCGAATATATTAAGAAACAGATATTTGAGAAAATTCTCCCTTCTGATGAAGTAGCTGGTATTTTGGTTGAACCAATTCAAGGTGAAGGTGGTTACATCGTTCCTCCAGTCGGATTTTTTCCTGGTTTACGTAGATTGTGTGATGAAAATGGTATTTTGTTAATCGCAGATGAGGTTCAGGCAGGGATGGGGAGAACCGGGAAATGGTGGTCAATCGAGAATTTTGGCGTAGAACCAGATATCATCACCTCCGCCAAAGGAATTGCATCCGGGATGCCATTAGGAGCACTGATTGCCAAAAAGTCAGTCATGAGTTGGCCTAAGGGTTCTCATGGAAATACGTATGGAGGTAACCCCATCGCATGCGTGGCAGCCTTGGCAACCATCCATGCAATTGAGAATGGATATTTGGAAAATACCCGAACAACTGGTCCCTATGCCTTAAAGAAATTATCCGAAATGGAGAAGAAACACCACTCCATCGGTCAAGTACGAGGCATAGGCCTCATGATTGGTATTGAATTTGTAAAGGACAAGCAAAGTAAAAAAGAGGATTCTGATATCCGGGACAAAATTGTTGACCTGGCATTTGAATATGGGTTACTCACGCTGGGTTGTGGTAAAAGTGTTATTCGAATTTCACCTCCGCTGTGTACAACCAAGGAGCAAATTGACGAAGGATTAGATATACTGGATTATGTAATTACCCTTGCTGAAAACGAGTAAAGTAGAAATATGCTGCCTGATTTTCGAGTTCGTCAAAGAGATTATTTACTTGAAATTGCCCGAGCCTTAGCTGAAGAATTAAATCTTGATAAGCTTTTAAATAAGATTTTAAATATTTCAATCGAAATGTTAGCCGGGCAAGCGGGTTTTATTGCGTTAAAATCTGAGACGAGGGGGTGGCATGTAAGAGTTTGGCAGGGATTACCAAATCAACTGGTCAAATATATTGAACCATATATAGCCAAAATCACAGAAAAAGGCGATGAGCCAGGTCAGTTGGAGTTAACCCTGATAAATCAAATTATCAATGAACTGGCTCGTTCCGGAAGTTTTGGTTTACTGAATGGGGTAGGAATCCCTTTAGTGGCAAGAAGTCAATCCGTCGGAGTCATCTATATTTTCCGAAGTTATTCAGGTTCATTTTCCTCCAATGATCGTACCATCCTGGGAAGTTTTGCAAATCAAGCGGCCATTGCTGTTCAGAATGCTCAATTTTATTATCAGATCAATCATGAACGCCAAAGAATGTCAGCCTTGCTTGATACCGTTGCAGATGGGATCATCATACTCTCCCCAGATTTAAAAATTGAAAGACATAACCCTTCTTTCCAAAGAATGTTACAAATTTCTTCCAATGAAATCATCAACCAGGAACACAGCCAATTGATAAAATGGGTGAATCCTCCGGTAGGGATCAAGCTAGAGGAAGCAGTTGCTGGAGGTTGGCCTTTGACAGCCCATGCTCACCTTTATGTCGAAGGTGATTTGATGTTAGGGAATTCTCATCTCAAACTACCAGTGGGGATCACATATGCCCCTCTCGTTTCACCAGAGAACGTTTTGATCAATATCATTGCAACTATCCGGGACATCTCCCGTTTTCGTCAAGCTGAGGAGTTAAAAAGCACTTTCATCTCAATTATTAGTCATGAATTAAAAACACCTGTTGCTTTAATAAAAGGATATGTGAGCACTCTACGAAGGGAAGATGCTCGTTGGGATCGATCAATTATCGAAGAGAGCTTATCGGTCATTGAAGATGAAGCTGACCGATTAGGGTCTCTCATTGAAAATATGTTGGATGCTTCCAGATTACAGGCTGGTGGGCTGTCTTTGAAGCGGTCAGATGTTTTCCTACCTGACCTGGTGAATCGAATGGGTAAACGATTCCAAAATCAATCTTCCCATCATGAAATAATCATAGATTTGCCTGATGAGTTTCCTGTGATCCTGGCTGATGAATCGCGGTTGGAACATGTCATCTCCAATTTAATATCTAACGCAATCAAATATTCCCCAAAAGGTGAAATTCGAATCTCTGGTCAGGTCCGAGAGGATGTTGTAATAATCTGTGTGAGTGATCAGGGACCGGGTATCGCAGCGGAAGATATTCCGCATGTTTTTGATCGATTCTATCGTGCACCGGAAATGGCAAGAAATACACGTGGAGCTGGATTAGGTTTATTTCTCACTCGATCCATTGTGGAAGCTCATGGTGGCCAAATTTGGGTAAATCCGGAATCAGGGAAAGGGGCAAGGATTTGTTTTTCCCTTCCACGTACTTCCGATCAACTCCCCCAAAAATTCTCGGTGGTATAATCACACCTAAATTTAGAAAATCAGAGAGGCTTTGCGATGCCAAAAACACAAATTAGTTGTCCTCGCTGTCGTACTCCCATGACAGCTGAAATTCAACAATTATTCGATATGAATACTGACCCCCAGGCTAAACAAAAAATTCTTAGTGGGGCAGCAAATGTGATTCAATGTCCATCCTGTGGATATCAGGGAATGTACCCAACCCCGGTTGTCTATCATGACCCGGAAAAAGAATTTCTCTTTACCTTTTTTCCTCCGGAATTAGGGGTTTCAATCAATGAACAAGAAAAAATGATTGGCCCATTAATCAATCGTGTGGTGAATGATCTTCCGATGGAAAAACGCAAAGCCTATTTATTTCAAGCACAGAGCATGCTCACATTCCAGACGATGATTGAAAGAATTCTGGAAGGAGATGGGGTAACCAAAGCAATGCTCGATGATCAACAAAAGAAAATCCAGCTCATCCAACGTTTATTATCAACCCCAAGTGAAGATTCAAGGAAAGAGATAATCCAACAGGAAGAATCATTAATTGATGAGACTTTCTTCGGATTGATGAATCGTCTGGTCGAAGCAACGATTGCGCAAGGCGACAAACAATCTGCCCAGCAATTAGCACTTTTCCAACAAGAACTTTTACAAGAAACAAAAGTCGGACGTGAAATTCAGGAGAAAATGAAATCTTCACAAAAAGCCATGGAAGACTTACAGGAAGCTGCCAAAAGTGGACTTACACGGGAAATACTCCTGGATTTATTAATCGATGCTCCTGATGAAATCTACAAAAACACATTAATTGGCATGGTACGTGGTGGACTTGATTATGAATTTTTCCAGATTTTGAGTCAACGTGTCGAAAATGCAAGTGATGATAACCAGAAAGCTCATTTATTAGAATTACGAGAATTCCTTTTAGATATCACCAGGAAAATAGATGAGGAAATGCAACAAGAGAAAAAGAACGCTCGGGACGTCCTCGAAAAAATCCTCGCGGAACCAACAGTTGAATCTGGGTTGGAAAAATATGGTGATCAACTAAATGACTTCTTTATTGAGGCTGTAAAGGAAGGGTTAGCAGAAGCACGTAAAGCAGCTGACCTTAATCGAATTTCAAAATTAGGAAAACTGGATGCGATTATAGAGGAAGCTAACAAACCACCTGCGGAGATTCAGTTCGTAGAAGAATTGTTAAAAGCTCCTGATGCTGACGCCGTTAAAAAATTGCTCGATCAAAAACCCGAGGTTCTCACAGATGAATTTGTTCAATTATTAGCCAACCTCATCAATCAAACCGAACAACAAGGCAATCAGCAACCTTTGGTGGATAAATTGCATGAAATCCAAAAGGTTGCCACTAAGGCGATCATGGCAAAAAATCTTCGCGGATAATTGTCCACTATTCATTTTAAAAAAAAGAGGTTGATTTGAAATAAATCAACCTCTTTTATATATTCAACCATTGTGCGGCTTTTTTGGGCAATTCTGTAATTGGTCCACTGATAAGTTTACAGGTCGGTAGTGATTCAATAAAAAGTCGCCCATATTTTTTACTCAATACTCTGCGATCCAAAACTATAACGATTCCCCGATCAAATTGGGTACGAATCAACCGGCCAAAACCTTGGCGGAAAGTAAGAATCGCTTCTGGAATGGAATATTCATGAAATGGATCTTCAAAAGTCTCTGATCGTGCCGCGACAATTGGGTCAGAGGGAACAGCAAAAGGTAATTTCACGATGACAAGAACTGACAAAGCATCTCCAGGTATATCGACCCCTTCCCAAAAAGCCCTGGTTCCTAATAAGACGGCGCGATCTGAGTCACGAAAACTTTCCAATAACGTATTGGCGGATGCGCCTTCTCCTTGTTCATAAACATGGATGTCCGCGTCAGCCAACCTCGATGAAATCGCTTGAGACGTCTTTTTCAATTGGGCGTAAGAGGTAAACAATGCTAATAATCTTCCCCCAGTCGCCTTGCTTAAATTAACCAGAGTATTCTCCACCATTTTTTGATATGATGCTGCCTGCGATGGTTCTGGAATATCATTCGGAACATATAACATCGCCGAATTCTCAAAATCAAATGGGGAACCTACAATGAGTTCATCCGCTTCATCTGCATTCAGTCGATTTCTAAGATAATCAAATTCTCCATGGGTAGTTAATGTGGCAGAGGTTAAGACAATCGAAGATTTTTCATGCCACAAATATTTCTCCATGAGATTACCGATATGTAAGGGAGCGATTTGAAGGACTAATTTGGTTGAGTCTGGTTGTTGTTCGATCCAGTAAATATAGTCGGATTCAGGGCTGAGGATCATCGCATTCAAAAAATAAGCAGCTTCAGCCATCCGTTGATGGTTGAAACTCAAACTACTGATTGCTTCTTCAATGTCCTCGCCAGGGCTATCAATCGAGTCAGATAAATCAGCAATGAAATCCTTTACCAAATTGGTTAGAAGAGAGATGGTTTCATTGGCTTTGTCGTATCGAATTTCAACTTCAGACCACGTTGGCACGGTTCTCTTGGCAGGAATTATTCTGACCTGTTGCGCGTATAACCCGATCGGTTGAAAATCTCTTTCAGAGGCAAGAAATTGGTGTAAGCTGTCAAAAAACAAGTTCAAATCTTGTTCCAAATTGAAAGCAAGGTCCGTTATCCTCTGGCAAATTGAAAAAACACTCGCGAATTCCGAAGGTTTTAAAACCTGTTTTAATGCGGATGTTAATCTCGATAAAATACCACTGGAGACACTTCCTAATTCTCGCAACATACGTTGTAAATCATTTTGGGTTACCCGATAGCTGAGTGTATTGGTACTGGCACCTTCCAAATGGTGACCTTCATCAATGATCAAATACTCATATGGGGGTAATACCCGACTACCAGTGACCACATCTGATAATAGAAGGGCATGATTCACGATTAACACATGGGCACTTTGGGCTGCTTGCCTAACCTGATAGAAAGGACAAATCCCGCCAACTCGAGAGACACAAGTCTCGGCATTGCAATTCTCATCGTCTGCTGATAATTTCTGCCAAATCTCCCGTTCGATAGGGCTATTCAGGTTCAACCTGGAGCGATCGCCATCTCCCCCTTGAAGAAGCCAAATGAGGATTTTTCCTAATACACGCATTTCCTCTTTTGTTTCTGGCCCACGAAACTTTAAAGCTTCAAACCTTCTGGGGCATAAATAATTGGAACGACCTTTTAGAATCACACTTCGTAAAGGCAAGTCCAATGCACTGCACAAATCAGGAATATCCTTGTTTATTAATTGATCTTGCAAGGCAATTGTGTTGGTGGATATAACAACGCGATGATTATTTTGAATCGCCCAAATCGCTGCTGGAATCAGGTAAGCAAATGATTTCCCTGTTCCAGTACCTGCTTCAACCATTAAATGGTAATTTTCAGAAAAAGCTTGGCACACATTGGATAACATTTCAACTTGTTGTGGACGATATTCAAAATTTTTGAAATATTTTGAAAATTCCCCACCAGGTTCTAATATGGAAGCTAATTCTTCTGGGTGAAGAGGTTGAATCTCCGAATTTGGTTTGAGCGGCTGCGATAATAGCTCGTCTTGAATAAAGAAGCCATCAAATAATTTATGATCTCGTCCATATTTCGGTTGAATTGGTTGTTTTTTGATTTTTTGTTTCAGGATTTCCTGAAAAAACCAGAAGCCATCCCAATCAACGGTCTCTCCCATGCGAACGATTTCAGCCAAAATGTCAGTGGGCAATTCATTCCCCAAATCAAAAAGTTTTAAAAATAATTGGTGGGTCATTCTGGCATCAGACAATGCCCGGTGAGCCCCCATATTCGGAATAGCCAATTGCTGACACAGACCCGAAAGATTATATCTGGAAGCCAAAGGCATCAATACCGAAGCTAACTCATAAGTATCAATTGCCTGAACATACTTTAAAATGTTCGCCTGAAAAAGAAACCCCAAATCGAACTGGACATTATGCCCTATAACCGGACAATCCCCCACAAAATCTACCAAATCTTGCAGAACCGCGGCTAAGGGTGGTGCTTTACGCACCATTTCATTGTTGATTCCAGTCAAATGAGTAATTTCAGCAGGAATGAGTCGGTGCGGATTGATTAAAGTACTGAATTCACTTTCCACCCTGGTAGCATTAAACCGAACTGCCCCAATCTCGATAATTGCGTCATTTCTAGGATCCAATCCGGTTGTTTCTAAGTCTATGGTTACCAAGGAAGGCATTTAGAGATTATATCATTCAAACAAATTTTGAACAAATATTCTAGGATATCATTTTCTGTGAAATTTCAACTATAATGAACCAAATTCTTTGGGAGAAGGCAAATGGTTGACCATAAAATTCACACATTGGTTATTGATTGGGGGAACACGTTGATGGTCGATTTCCCCCAATATCATGGAAAAATGAAAGATTGGCCGGAAATAAAGGTAATTGAAGGGGTAGAAGAAACCTTTGCGAATTTATCAAAACAATATCAACTGGTTCTTGCAACCAACGCCGAAGATTCAAACAAAGAGGATATCCTCCAAGCGCTGAAAAGAGGATGTCTGGATCAATTTTTCTCCCATATTTATTGTTTCCAGGAATTACAAGTCAAAAAACCATCTCCTGAATTCTTTTATCGAATTCAAAAATCAGTTAATTGCCATCCAGATGAAATTATCATGATTGGGGATGATTACATAACAGACTTGATTGGAGCAAAACAAGCTGGTTGGAAGGCGATCTGGTTCAACCCAAATTATAAATCCGCACCAGCTCATCAGCCTTATCATGACCAGGAAATAAGTAGTTTCAAGGAATTAGAAGACATTTTACGAACACCATTCTATCCGGACATGCAAACTTGTCACCAATGGTATATTGAATCAGGTGTGACTCATTCACTTTTAGCCCATGTATCAAACGTTGCTGCTATCTCCTATCAAATTGCAAATTGGATGAGGAAGAAAGGATATTCGATTAATTCAATCCTCGCTCACAGAGGTGGTTTTCTTCATGACCTTGCGAAATTAAAGGATGAAAGTCAAAAGAATCACGCCGAATTGGCTGCTGAAATACTCCGAGATAAAAATCAGATGGAATTAAGTGAAATAGCCCGCAAGCACTTAATCGGAAACCTAATGTCAGAAAATACCAGACCGCGAACCTGGGAAGAGAAAATCGTCAATTATGCAGACAAACTTTCGGAAGGAAGCTCTGTGGTCTCTCTTGATGAACGTCTTCAAGCCTTACAACGTCGTTATCCGGCTTTTGCAGAAAAAATCCAAAATAATACTCCCCTCATAAAAGCCCTGGAAATGGAGATTCTTGAACCATTAGGATTAACCCCTGAAATTTTCCTCAAAGATCTTAAATCAGCATTATTTAATGGCGGTTAGGATTTATTCAAAGGGGATATTGTAATAATTGTAGGTTGCAGCAGATAATTCTGCCATCACAAAATTTGCTGTATCAAAAACCAATTGTACCGGCTGATACATGAATATCACTAGTGCATAATTTCCACCAGTTGTGTAGACGATACCGGCGTCACTGATGGCATGAATTAATCCATCTGTCTCGGTGATCCACCCATGTTTATGGGCAACCCTGGTGCCTTCCGGTACCCCGGCTTGGATGAGTACTCCAATTCTGTTTGAAGCAAGAAAATCGATCATATCCTGGCACTCACTCTGGGACACCTGGCCTTCAAAAACTACTTTCAGTGTTCCACCGTCCTTGGTTGCGCAATGATAAATATCACTTAATAACATTCCCATTTCAGTGGAGGTTGTCTGATTATAAATATCGGGATTGGTGTTGATATCGCTACGACGATTTGCTGGCGTTTCTATCCTTTTTAGCAATGGTGCTCCTGGATAGAAATAACCTGCCAAAAATGTATTTTCAAACCCCAGTTCAACCAAATCTTCTGTGACCAACAAAGGTCCTAAATTGCCTTCCAAAGCATTTTCCATCAAACGATCAGCTGGATCATTTTCTGATCTTTCTATCATCAAATTAATTTGATCAAGAATACCTTGCGAAACTGGTTCTTCCACTCGTTTGAAAACAGATACCATAATGGGTATTTTCATCGTGCTTGCTGCTGTAAATGCAATATTGGGACGAATCGATTCGCCATTCTGATAAGCAAAATTAATTTCCTGTCCATTCTGCAAATCTAATAAATAGAGTTCGGTCAACCCATCAAACCCTGTACTATCCAGAACCTGTTTGAGTAGGACTTCCAGGTTTGCAAAAGAAGGACGGGATGGATCAATGAACGAATATGTCAAATTTACAATTCGATTACTCGGAGAAACCAAAGCATCTTCAATTAGGATCGCGGCTCTATCGATATCCAATCGCGATCCAGGTTGACCGGGTTGAAATTGAGTACTACCTGGGATAGGTATCGCGTCCGAAGCAGGTTTATCGTATCTCACAGCAATCTCATCCTGTAAATAAGATTTAACCCGTTCTTCGGGAATATTTGCTCGTAATGGGATTGGAGTCGGACGAGGAAACCTCCCCCATAAGAAATCCCAGAACCCGGTCCAAAATGGTTGATTGATTCTCTGCTGATCCGCTGCGGTAAGCATACTTTCCAGATCAAGTTCAAAACCGATCGAAGATGGTCTGATCTGAATAACAGCTGCATCATAACGAATCTCAATGGGCACACTGAAAGTCTTAATTAATCGATCAGCAGCAGCCTGTCGATCTAATCCACCTACTGGTACCCCCCCAATTACTGACCCAATGGGTAAACTAGCTCGCAATCGACTATAACTAATAAGCTCGAATACCAATAAGATCACCGTGATCACGATTAAGAAAATAGATATTCCACGAACAATAATGATTCCGAAATTTCTCATATAACTGCATCGATTCTACCAGATTCTAAAATGTAAAATTTATCTTAGGATATACTTAAAAAATGGCTGATTACACGCAGGAAATCCTGGATATTTTAAGCCACATCCATTTCTTCGATTCACTGGATGAAAACCAGTTGTTGTCTGTTAGTGAACAATTAACCACGGTTTTTTTCAAACAGAATGAAACGATTTTTGAAGAAGGGATGGACGCCGATGGTATCTACATTGTTCTCAGTGGGCGGGTTTCTTTACAAAGAGAGAATGGAAATCGAATCCAGGATATATCGATAAAACATCGAGGAGATTATTTTGGTGAAGAAGGACTCACCCACCATGGTGGACGGGAAGTATCAGCAATTGCATTATCGAATGTCATTGCTATTCATATTAATCATGAACAACTAATTGATTTAATGGAAACTTATCCGGTTATCATTGAGCCAATCAAATTAACCATCAATAGTTATTATTTATTCTTAAAACATCTTTTTAAATGGCGCGCGCCGCGAGAATCAATCCATTTTGTTGCGAGAATGCATAAATTCTTCCTTCTCCTACAAATTCTTCCTCCCTTCTTGTTAACTCTTACTTCTTTAATTGTTGGGATGTACCTTTACTTTTTCAATTTTCAACAACCTGATTGGTTAATCATAATTCTGGGCATTTTTTCAATTCTCTTTTTGGGGTGGTTTTTATGGAAATTATTAGATTGGTCTAATGATTTCGCGATCATTTCCAATCGTCGTATCATTTCCCTCGAAAAAGTTGCCTTATTTTATGAGAGCCGCCAGGAAGCTCCTTTGGACGCCATCCTTTCCGTGGAAACCAATTCAAGCCAACTTGGCCGGTGGTTCGGCTATGGTGATGTGATAATCAGAACCTATACCGGTGTGGTTATTTTTAGGAATTTGGCAAAAGCAAATTTGGTAGTCAGGTGGATCAATGATGAACGAGGGAAATTATCGGAAGTAACAAACCGCCACCAGCGCGTTTCCAAAGAAGACCTCCTCAGAAACAAAATAGGGCTACATCAACGTGAAATGAGTGAATATGACGAAGAGGATGATGGCTTTGAGGATGACGAAGAAATTCCACGGGATGTCCAATCCAGTAATTTAATGGAGTTTTTGTCCTCCTTATTTGGTTTGAGAACGGAAAGAAATGGGGTAATCACCTATCGTACCCACTGGTTTATCCTCGTAAAGAAAATCTTTTGGCCAAGTTTAGCCACCTTGCTGATAATCTTGACTTTTATTTATTCATTGATCGAGTTCTATCCTTCCACCTATTTTGATGTAATTTTATTAATTCACCTAGGGTTAGGGATGGCAGCATTCCTCTGGTGGATATATCAATATTGGGATTGGCGAAATGACCGCTATATCATCACGGACGAACAATTAATTGATGTCTATAAAAGGCCATTAGGACAAGAACAAAAACGGACTGCCCCGATCAAGAATATACAGACGGTCGAATTCGAAAGATTGGGATTGATTAGCTTGATTCTCAATTATGGTACGGTTTTTATTCGAGTTGGTGACACTACTTTTACATTTGATTATGTATTCAATCCATCCGATGCTCAGCAGGACATTTTTGCTCGCTACCAAAAATTCAACCAAAAACAAAAACAACGTGAACGAGACAGCTTAAGAAATGAAGTCGCAGAATGGATTGAGATTTATCATCAGGTTGTACAGAATAAACCAGATGATGAAGAAGATCAATCGGAGGATAATAATTCAGGGTACAATATAGGTGAATTTTAGAAAAAGGATTAAAAAGGTAATAAATAGGAAGTTATGTCCATAAGAAAAATTGTAACCATACCTGAGGAAATCCTCAGAAAAAAAGCTCACAAAGTGACCAATTTTGATAAAGACTTATCAAATTTAGTGGATGATATGTTTGAAACCATGAGAAAAGCCCCCGGTGTAGGCCTTGCTGCTCCGCAAGTCGCGATTTCTCAAAAAGTGATTGTTGTTGAATATTCAGAAGAGGAAGATAAAAAACCAAAATCTTACGCTGTAATCAACCCTGAAATCGTAAAAACTTCAGCAGATACAGAATTTGGTGTCGAAGGATGTCTATCCATTCCTAATCTGGTTGGAGAAGTTGAAAGATTTTCCGCAGTCATGGTGAAAGGCTTTAATCAATTTGGAAAACCTGTCAAAATCAAAGCTTCTGGCTGGTTAGCAAGAATTTTTCAACACGAAATTGATCACCTGGAAGGTATTTTATTTACCGACCGAGCTACCCGTGTATGGCAACCTCCACAGGAGGAACTGGCAGAATTACCAGAATAAGGTAAAGCCCCTAGGTTCATGTTCCTAACCCATTTATCACTGACTAATTTTCGTGCATTTAGCCGCCTGGACATGGATTTGCCCCGGCGGATTCTTTTGTTGGTTGGTGATAATGCCCAGGGAAAAACCAGTTTATTAGAAGCAGTATATTTCTTCTCCACCTTCACATCCATCCAATCGAGTACAGATCGCCAAGCAATCAACTTTTTGGCATTGGAAGACCCAATCCCTGTTTGTCGTTTGGTGGCTGATTTTGAACGTGGGAATCAAAAGCACCAAATCGAAATTCGTCTGATTCTTGAGGCGAATGGAACTTCCGGAAACCAACGCTTTCGCAAAGAGATCCTTGTTGATGGCAACAAACGATCAGCTCATCAGGCTGTCGGCTTATTCAATGCTGTTATTTTTCTGCCCTTTATGACTCGAATCATTGAGGGTGGCCCGGAAGAAAGAAGAAAATATCTAAACTATGCACTGGCTCAAGTGATCCCCGGTTATGCAAGAACCCTCAGTGAATACACCCAATCATTAACCCAACGCAATGCCTTATTGAAACAAATAGCCGAACGAAGTTCTGATGTCTCTCAATTAACCTATTGGGACGCAATTCTGGCTGAAAAAGGGGCAATTATTCAGTATCATCGAACAAGAGCTATCGAGCAAATTGAAATCTTTGCCAATCAAATTCATCGCTCCTTAACAGAGGATGGTGAGATTCTGCAATTTTCTTATCAACCAGCACTTAATGGAAACAATACCTCAAAATCGAGTGACATCACTCAGCTCACTCAAGAAGAGTTACAACAAAAATTTGCCAACTCTCTTCTGTCAAAACAAAACGAAGAGATTATGCGCGGTGTAACCACCATTGGCCCACATCGGGATGAATTAAGGTTTATCGTCAACGATCTAGACATGGGTGAATACGGTTCTCGTGGGCAGATACGCACCACAATGTTAGCATTAAAACTTGCAGAATTGGAATGGATGAAAGATCAAACCGGAGAAAAACCGGTATTGTTGCTGGATGAGACCCTCGCGGAATTAGATCACAAACGCCGTGAAAGATTGTTGCAGGCTATTCTGGAAGGTGATCAAACCTTACTGACGACAACGGATTTGAAATTATTCAATCACGATTTTTCAGAACATGCTTCTGTCTGGCACATCCACCAGGGAATCATCAATACTCAATAATTTAGAGGATAGGTTGCTTGGAAGGAACCCCTGTCCTTCTTGGATAGGTTTTTGGTGTTCTGGCTACTTTATCTATCACCACGAGATACCGTTCTTCCACCACCCCTGGAATTGTGACCGGTAGCAAATGTCTTAAGGATCCTCCCAGAATGTGAATAGCTTTATTGGCATTCTGAGCTTCCGCCGGCGCACTTTCACCTTTTTGGGCGATAACTCCACCACCCATTTTCGCCAAAGGAAGTAAGAATTCTACAAGAACAGGTAAATTGGCGACTGCCCGGGCGATAGCCCAATCGTATTTCTCACGATGATTTGGATCATGCCCAATCACCTCTGCTCGTTCCTGAAGTACCTCAACATTTTCAAATCCAAGTAGATCAGATATATGTTGGCAGAATTTTGTTTTCTTGCCTACCGATTCCACAAGTGTAAGTTTCAATTTTGGATAGAGGATTTTTAATGGAATTCCCGGGAAGCCTGCTCCAGTTCCTATGTCAATAATCTCACGTGGATTGTTATCTCCCCAAGCTTTAATACAAGTAAGGGAATCAAGAAAATGTTTGTTTCTAATCTGACCAATATCACGAATGGCAGTGAGATTGAATTTCTCATTCCACTCCATCAACTCATTTTCATAGGTTTTAATGGATTTAATTTGATGATCAGTAAGCCGAATATTCAATAATTGAAAACAATTTTCAACAAATTGATCCATAGACTTCATTAGATTGAAAACCTATTTTTCCCAAAGAGTTGCTTCACAAGTTTTGCATAAGTGGATCCAAACCTGATGAATGGAGATGTATAAATTTCATTGGTACGAATATTCTTTAAGGAGTTTCTTAAAGTCTCAGTATTAGTGAATGGTTGTAACAATTGGTTTGACCTGCCAACTTCGTAGAGTAAATGGGCGTCGGATCCCACTGTTCCTAACAATTGATGTTCTTTAGCATACTCTTTGGCTGATTGGTTGATCGAAGGGATGAAAGATCTTGCATTGAAAATCTCAATTGCATCTATGTAAGGAGTGATTGCCTGCAGGTCCTCCAACTCCCATCCATATCTAAACCGATCAAACGGATGTGAGACACTGATAAAAGCATTTTGATTCTTCAATCTCTCAATGGCTTCCATGGGTCTCAACCCTTTTGGTACTTCTTTCTGGACAAAAAAAGCGAGCAATTCCCCTTTTGTCGTTAATATTTCCTCTCCGATGATGATTAATTCCGGATCAATGGATTGAGCATACATTGCAGCCCGTATCGTGTTGTGGTCGGTGATGGCCAAACGATCCAGCCCTCTTTTCCTGGCTGTTCTAATCAGATCTTTCACCTTAACCAGACTATCACCTGACGCGGCGGTATGGCAATGAAATTCAACTTTCCATGCCTGCATATTTTGATCCTTTTAGTCAAAATAAAATTGTAATGAAGATGAATTCTCCATGTGGAAAATTATACAATGAATATCGATCTATCTGGAAATGGTAGAATTGCTCTTTTCTACGCTACATTTACTTCTTGATTTCTTTCAGAAAACTAATCCCGATTTCAGATGGTTCCAACTTGAAGTTCTCAGCGATGGTCGCCCCGACATCCGCGTACGATTTTCTGATACCCAGATCAACATTTTCTCTTACGTTTTCTCCAAAAACCAGCAGTGGGCTGTACTCACGAGAATGGTCCGTGCTTTCAGTGGTGGGATCAACACCATGATCCGATACTATCATCACCATATCATCTGATCTAAGATGCGCTCCAATTTCTGGAATATAACTATCAAACTCCTCCAGGGCATCTGCGTACCCTCGTGGATCGTTACGATGACCATAAATTTGATCGAATTCAATCAAATTTGCAAAAAGCAGACCCTGAAAATCCTTTTTCAAGAAATCAATCGTCGCCAGAATTGAATCGCTATTATTGGTTGTATGATTCGTGGCACTTATTCCCCGGTGACCAAATAAATCGTCAATTTTTCCAGTTGCAAAAACATCAAAACCTTTTGAAATCAGCTTGTCCATCATCGTATCAGAATCCGGGTAACGTGGATAATCTCGTCGATGGCTGGTTCTCTCAAACTCCCCAGCTTTTTCTCCGATAAATGGTCTGGCGATCACTCTTCCTACCCCAAATTCACCTTTCATCATTTCACGTGAAATTTTGCATATATCATATAGTTTTTCCAAAGGGATAACATTCTCGTGGGCAGCAATTTGAAATACCGAATCTGCTGATGTATACACGATCGGTTTTCCAGTTTGCATGTGTTCTTCCCCATACTCCTGAATGACCATTGTGCCTGAAGCGGGTTTATTGGCTAACACATCCAATCCAGTCAACTCTTTAAATTGATTTATCACAACAGGTGGAAAACCATTTGGAAAAACTGGGAAAGGTTCCTTTAGATAAATCCCCATGAGTTCCCAATGCCCGGTAACGGAGTCTTTTCCGGCAGATTTTGGTGATAATTTCCCAAATGCACCCTTGGCTGGATCAACCGGATCTACACCTACCATCTGAGTAATCCTGCCAAATCCTAATCGTTCCAGATTTGGTAACTTTAATCCACCAACTGCTCTGGCTGTATTAGAAAGAGAATTACTACCCACATCCCCATACACATCCGCATCAGGAGCTGCCCCAGCCCCCACACCATCCAAAACAAAGATGATTACTCTTTGAAAATTTTTCATGTCAACTCCCTTCTTGATTTTAAGATTTTATCACTGCTTTAATCAAGAATTCTTAATTGTATAGGTTCATCTAAAGGATGTCATTTTCATAAAAATGCTATAATTAATCCATTATCCATATCCAAATTCCCTAAAATTTTTTATACGGAGGAGAAGAATGAAAAAATCAATATTTGTGTTTGTAATTCTGTTAATGGCAGCAAGTTTAATCCTTGCAGCCTGTACGCCAAAAGAGCCTTTGCCAACTGCCGATCAACCAGACAAAAGCGCTGAAGATGGCTACCCGGCAGTAGAACAAGCTCCGGCAGCACAACAAGAAGCCGGATATCCAGCTCCTGAAGTAGTAAGTATTGCGACCGATGCTACCTTCCCACCTTTTGAAATGGTTGATGAAGCAACCAAAGAGCTCATTGGATTTGACATTGAATTAATGGAGGCCGTCGCTGCCCAGGCAGGGCTTCAATTTGAATTCGTTAATCTCCCCTTCGATCCAATGTTGGCAGGTTTATCAGAATGCCAATATGATATGGCCATTGCTGCAATTACCATTACCGATGAAAGAAAAGAACAATTCTTGTTCAGTGAACCCTATGTGGACGCTGGTCAGATCATAACAGTACAAAGCGGAAACTCGACAATCCTCAGCAAGGATGATCTGACTGGAAAAATAATTGGTGCACAACTAGGAACGACCGGTGAAATTGAAGCACAGGCGATTGAAGGTGTTGAATATAAACCCTATGACACCTATGACCTGGCTTTTCTTGACCTAATCAACGGTCAAATCGACGCAGTCATTGCTGATAATCCAACTGCTCTGGGTTTTATCGAGAAGAATCCAGATAAATTAAAAACAGTTGGGGAAGTGTTTACAAGCGAATTCTATGGCATTGCCATTTGTAAAGATCGCCAGGATCTCCTGGATAAAATAAATCCTGCTTTAGCAGCCGTCAAAGAATCAGGTTTTGTTGAACAATTGGCAGCAAAATATTTGGCTGGTGAGTAAATTCATTTCATAGAGAAAAGCCTGGGGTTTCCCAGGCTTTTTTGTGGAGAAAATCAATGACTCCTACAAGTTTGTCAGAAAACCAACCACTTAACAAAAAAAGTAAATTTTATTTTGATCGTTGGTGGTTATTATTCTTTTTTATTATTGCTGTTATCGTTTTGCTAATTTATTTCAAACCTGATCCATTTCGGAGAATTCTATTTTTTGTTTCCGATGGGATTGGGGTTACAGTATATACAACCTTGATTTCTTTCTTTTTGGTACTTGTTTTTGGATTGATCACTGGAATTGGAAGATTATCCAAAAATTTCTTAATCAATGGAGCATCAACAATATATGTTGAATTGGTTCGTGGTATTCCTTTATTGGTTCAGTTAATGTTTTGGTATTTTGCCTTTCCTTCGGTTATTCAAGGTCTTGGTGACCTACTAGCCTGGGAAGGTTTAGCGAATTATCGGGCAAATCCAATCATGATGGCAATATTAGGTTTGACATTCTGTTATTCTGCTTATATGAGTGAAGTCTATCGTGCAGGAATTCAAAGTATTTCTAAAGGCCAAATGGAAGCTGCCCGCAGTCTTGGGATGAATTATTTCCAGGCAATGCGTTATGTGATCCTTCCGCAAGCAATTCGAGTTATCTTACCCCCTGTAGGAAATGAATTTATTACCTTATTAAAAGATTCATCTTTGGTGAGTGTTGTGGCTGTCGCAGATATAACAAGAAGAGGACGTGAATTTATGGCTGCTAACTTCATTCCAATACAAACCTGGGTAATGGTGGCTTTACTTTATCTGGTATTGACCCTTTTCTCAGCCAGAATTGTCACCTGGATAGAAAGAAAGACGAAGTTGGAGCGCTAAAATGGAACCAATCATCCATATTGAGAATATTCATAAACATTTCGGGCACATCCATGCGTTACGCGGTGTCAACCTGGATATCTACAAAGGCGAAGTTGTTGTTGTCATCGGTCCTTCAGGATCAGGAAAATCAACCTTATTGCGATGCATAAACCGCCTGGAGGAATTTGATAGTGGAAAAATTATTGTTGACAATATCACATTAGATACAGCGGAAAATATTAATGCGGTGAGAACTGAAGTAGGGATGGTATTTCAGCAATTTAATTTATTCCCCCACTTAAGCGTCCTGGAAAATGTTACCCTTGCACAAACCGTCGTCCGTAAACGCGATGCAAAAGAAGCCAAAAAAGTCGGGATGCAATTATTGGAGAAAGTCGGTATTCCGGACAAAGCCCATGCTTATCCCTTGCAACTGTCTGGAGGTCAGCAACAACGTGTTGCTATCGCCCGCGCCTTGGCAATGAACCCGAAAATTATGTTATTTGATGAACCTACCAGCGCACTAGACCCTGAAATGATTCAGGAAGTTCTGGACGTTATGCTAACTCTTGCGAAAGAAGGGATGACAATGGTCGTCGTATCTCATGAGATGGGCTTTGCTCGGGCAGCAGCCAATCGAGCCATTTTAATGGACGAAGGAATGATCATTGAAGAAGCTCCCCCGAATGTGCTTTTCTCTTCGCCAACCCATGAACGCACAAAACTCTTCTTGAGCAAAGTGCTAATTTAACGCTCTCAATCATGATTAATTAATATAAATGTCGAAGGATGTTCCTGTATAATCGGTTTATCAAAATCAGTTTGAGGTTAGATGGGTAGAAAAAGAATTCAATGGTTAATATGGATATTTGCTTTGGTGTTGCTAATGCTGCCCAATGTAAGTATTCCTGCATCGCCATTATTAGCTTCCACACTGAGTCTGCTTGAACCAGTTCGCTGTCCCACCGAAGGTTGTGCAGCTGGTCAGAGGTTGAATTTTCAAACCAGCTTTGATTTGTTATCCTATCAATCATCAAATGAAAAAAACATACAAATCTGTCTTTATGTCCCGGAAAATTGGGGAAGCATAGAGGCAGAATTCAGCAATCCTGGTGGAATTTCAGGAACCACATATTCCACAGACACCACTAACTGTGGTTCACCAAGTAGTGGTTACTCACTGCTAGGTGGGGTAAGCACTGCATTATCAAGTGTTCAAATTAGTGATAGCCTTGAATTCAATTTTCGTATTGGAGGTGGGGCAATCAACGATGGATTGACCATTGTCAAAGTCTATCAACGTAGCGAAACCAATTGGATGGAGACTGCCCAGATATCAACTTTTGTTCCAGTTGCCGCTTCAAATAATCTCATGTTTGTCGCTAATGATGCTGAATCTTGTGGGGAAAATTCCCCTTGTTATGTGAATTCCAAAGGTGATCTAGCTGGTGGCATTGGAACAGGACTAAAGGATGCGATTGATGTTGCATCGACAAATGCAACCATAAATATTCTTGGTAACTATCGAATAAAGACAAATTCGATAGTTATCGATCAGCCAGTAACTATTACCGGAACACAAAATTCATCCATAACGACGAATAGTACCGCCTGCACCTTTCCAATGTTGACTTTAGAAGATGCTGTCACTATTCAGAATTTAAATGTCAA
>CAYSFA010000027.1:20695-22276 GCA_964430025.1 uncultured Anaerolineaceae bacterium
GGGTGTAATTCAACTAATCGGGATCTCATACGCATTAATAGTACCCAGGAGATAAACATCTTCTCGAATAATCTCATACAAGGCAAAGATGCAATCTCTATTGATTCGAATTTTGGTGCTTTAAATATCAGCTATAACAACATTAAGAACAACTCGCGATTAGCTGTCCTGATACAAAATGGGGCTGAAGCAGGTCAGGTCTCTGTCACAGCGAACAATATATTCAACAACCAGGAAGGCATTCAAGTAGAATGTAACAACCTTGGAAATGTTGATCACAATTATTGGGGGCTAGGTATATTTCCTGAAACCGCCACGAACAATTGCGCGTTTACTCCAGGTAAGCAGCTCGGTAGTGCAATCGTTGATAATGTTGGTCAGCCTGGTGTACAAGCGATGAAAGTCCCAGTCACCACTATCAAGACGTATTATTTCGACAACCAGATCGCTGTACAAAGACCTTCAACCCCGCTGACTTTACAGGATTTTGATATCTATATCGTCAATCATGGCAGCAATCCTGTCAATTCACCTTTCCTCTCTGTGGGAGCTGTATCCTCTCTGGTCCCATGCAACAATTTTTACGATATTTTCCTTGGAGAGGAATATGAAACTGATCAGGCATTTGAATTATCTCTGAAATACAATGCCAATGCAGCTTGCGTGGCAAATGTCGAGTCTTCTACTTATTGTGGTCAATCCAATTCAGCATACTTCCCTTTATGGTGGTACGATCCCAATCAATTAATCACAACCGGATGGAACACAACCGGACAAACACCAAATGGTCCATCAGTAAATCAGGAATCCGGACAGTTAACCACATGCAGAATTCCATCCAAAGAAATTTCTGTCCACATTAACGCAACCGGAAGGCCAGGAATCAATAATGATCTCACTTACACACCGTTCACCGTTGGGATTATCGGACAACCAGCCGCTACAGTTTTATCCAGCTTTAACGCTTCTCCAGGAAATAATCAGGTTGCCATCACCTGGATAACCGCGACTGAATTAAATACGAGTGGATTTTATCTACAACGCAGAACCGGGGAAAATTCTTTTCAACGGATAAGTTCCTTGATAACAAAAAAAGGGACTGATTCCAGTGGAGGGAATTACGCATTAATTGATACGGACGTAATCAACCTGACAAGCTATGATTATCGCCTGGAAATTGTGGGCACGAATTTGTTGTCGGTGTATTCACAAATTGTCAATGTTACCCCCATTCCTCCAACAGAGACACCTACCCTAACAATTACATCAACGGTCACCCAGACGTCGACAATTACTCAAACACCAACCGGGACAAAAACTTTAACGCCGACAATTACCCTTACTCCCACCATTACATTAACCAGAACAATAACACCAACACCAACGAGAACCCGTTTTCGCACCTCAACACAAACACGGACGCCATTTATCATCCCCTATCGCAGCCCCACTAAATCAAGAACACCTTTTATCATCAGCACCTCGGCTGCTGGATATCCTGCTCCTACCAGCCAGGATGGAAGTACTGATCCAGGTTATCCGATTGATACAAATAGGACTCCGGAGCCTGAAGGGAGTTAT
>CAYSFA010000028.1:0-10309 GCA_964430025.1 uncultured Anaerolineaceae bacterium
TCGGTTATTTAATTCTTTAACAATTACTTTGATTCTAATTTCTTCTAAAATTTTTCCTATCACTTTTCCATTTTTTATATTGCAAATTTTCAAAACATCATGACCATTTACATATGCAGGTGGATTTATCCACTCTTCATAATGGTGGAAATATGCATGAAATAAAAATTGAATAGCTTCTAGTTGACTTTCCCAGTTCATATTGGGAGGTGAAAATTTATTATTTCTAAGATTCCTGGAAATGGAGTACAAGCATATTCCAATACCAGAATTTTTGGTTTTACTAAAAAAATCATAAGCAATAACAGGTGTGATTTCAGACTCACGAGTTACTATTTGATCTATATGAAATGAATTATCTAAAAACAAGAAAAGCCATTTCTCCTCGTTTTTCGTTAGAACCAAATCTTTAATGGTTGCATTCTTACTAATAAGCAAATTGTTTAATTTATCTGTGAGATTATCCTGGTCTTTCCATGTTCCATTATTTGTTAAAAAATCAAAATACAAGAAACCCAGGATGCATAAAGATCGTAAATTTCTGTTCTCATGGATTCTTGTTTGAAGGTAATCACTCAAGTCCTCTCTAAATCCACCCAGGTGAATAAGAGTTTTGGCTTGAAAAATATCCACTGCGGCATCATATTTTTTTCTCCTAATTATAAGTTCTTCAAACTCAACAAAATTCTCTAGTTTCCGGATGGCATTATCAATGATTTTTCCATTAATTTCATTAGAACTCTGGATTTCATCTTCCAAAACTAAACCAGGAAAACAGTATTTTAGTAAATTTAATTGATTTAGAATTTTTAAGGCGATTGCTGGATTAGGTAAATCTAGAATTTTAAATAATTCATCTCTTTTTCGTTCATTTGTTACCTGAATTAACAATCCTGCATTTTCCTTGATTGATTGAATGGTCTCAGGAGATATTCTCCATCCAAATTGGACAGCCAACCTAATCCCCCGTAAAATGCGTACAGGATCATCAACAATACTATTGGAGTTGGTAATCGTTAAGGTTCTTCTTTGGAGATCAAGCGCACCTCCAAACGGATCGATTATCTTGACCCGGTCATGTAGATCAATAGCAATCGAATTTACCTTGAAATCTCTTAGATAAAGATCCCTATTAATATTTTTCTCTCGTGTTGCAACAACGTCAATCCATCTTTTTTTATTGTCTTTAGTCTGATAAATGATTCTGGCAGTTTGAAATTCCTCATTTAACATGAAGAATTTCGCTTCCAATGAATCTGCAACATTTCTTGCGAATTGTTTTACATTTCCAGTATATGAAATATCAATATCATGAATTGGTTTATTTAGTAAGATATCTCGTACTATTCCACCAACCAAAAAAACTTGTTGACCTTCTTCCGTATGGTTTATCAAACTGGAGAAAATCAATTCTGTTTCAGGATCAAAACGAGCTTTCATAAATCATTATTTTTGGATTGTTTATACTTTTCTTCGTCGACTACACCTACAAATGGTAGATTTCTGTACAAATCGTCCAAATCAAGGCCGTACCCAAATACAAATTTGTCTGCTATCTTAAAACCTGTATATTTTACAGGCACTTCAATTTCTCTTCGTTCATGTTTGTCTAATAATGTACAAACTTCCAAACTTCTCGGTTTTCTTGCAGAAAGCAATTCCAAAACGGACGATAAGGTGTGACCACTATCTATGATATCTTCTACAAGAATGACATCGCAGTCGTGAATATCTGTATTGAGGTCATGCGAGATGCGAACTTGTCCACTTGACTCTCGCGAACCTGCTCCATAAGATTCCACTGCCATAAATTCTATCGCGTGGGGAACAGTGATCTCCCGCATCAAATCAGTTAAGAACAATACTCCACCACGTAAAATGCAGATCAGTACCAAATCTCTAGAATTCTTGTAATCCTTAGAAATTTCAGATCCCAAGTCTCTAATTCTGGTTTTCAATTGGTCTTCACTGATAAGAACTTCAGCTAAAAATTCTTCATATTTTTCCATAGGAACCACCTTTGTTATCTTTTGGGGACTATATGATGTGAACGGCAACGTGCTTCATACATTTCAGATGCACCAACGATAATTATTGGGTCATCATAAAATGCTGGGTTTCCATTAACCAACCTTTGTGTTCGTGATGCAGGTTCACCGCATACCATACAAATAGCCTGCAATTTATCAACATGTTCAGCCAAAGCCATTAAGGTAGGCATCATACCAAAAGGCTCCCCTCGAAAATCGGTATCCAGCCCAGCGCAAATTACTCTTTTCTCTTCTTTAACTAATCTCAAAATCACATCTAATATTTCCGGGTCAAAAAATTGAGCTTCATCAATACCAACCACTGTCGTATCAGTTTTTAGATGATCGAAAATATGAGCCGAATTTTCTATCGGTAGAGCTTCAAAAGCAGCACCACTATGCGAAGCTACCTTTGCAGATTGATATCGGTTATCAATGATTGGTTTAAAAACCTGTACTTTTTGTCTGGCAATTTCAGCTCTTCGTAATCTCCTAATTAATTCCTCGGTTTTACCACAAAACATTGAACCACAAATTACTTCTAATGAACCTGTATGATGTCGCATTCAAACCTCAATTAATTTTTATTACCTTATTGTAACTAAGAAAAAATAAAAAGCAGCCTCAAATCGGCTGCTTTTTAATATTAATCATTTTCTTCTTATTCTGTTGTTGCAGGAACCTGATAACCTAAGGCACGTAAACGTTTCTTGAGATCAATTAATGATTTTCTTCCGAAACCATCGATTGCCAGAATAGCCTCGTCACCTTTTTCCAACAATTCAAAAATCTGACCAACTGAAGTCAATTCTGCTTTTAATAAGGAATCGGTTGCACGTGTTCCTAACTCAAGTTCAGCTACTGGGCGATCCAAAGAAGTCTTTGATTCTTCGCGCTCTTTGACGGTTTCGATATAATCCTGGCGTGCTTGTAATCGTTTGTAGAAGCGATCAACCTGACCTTCAATATCGATAATACGTTGTTGTTGACCGGTGAAGAATGGATGACAAGAAGAACAAACCTCAGTTCGGATTTCTTTCCGAGTTGATCCTGTTTTCCAGGTATTTCCACAAGCGCAGGTCACCACTGCATCCTCATAATATTTGGGATGAATATCTTTTTTCATTGTATTAAACCTTCCTTATCTCTTTACTTCCGTTAATTCTTGTGCGAAAAAACGGGTAAGACTTAAAGCTGAGCTTCAGCGGGTAGAACGTTTACACGCTTGCGGCCATTTGGTAGAGTTTCATACATGACTACACCTTCGATTGTTGCGAATAATGTGTCATCACTACCACGACCAACATTTTGTCCAGGTTTAATGCGAGTTCCTCGCTGTCGAACAAGAATGTTTCCAGAAAGTACTTTCTGACCAGCATAAATTTTTACACCAAGTCGTTGTGCGTTACTGTCACGTCCGTTACGACTTGACCCACCACCTTTTTTATGTGCCATAATTCCCTACTCCAACTCTATTGAATTAACCATTAAACGGGTGTATTGTTGGCGATGGCCGGTTTTTACCCGAATTCTTTTCTTGGGTCGATATTTGAAAACAATGATTTTTGGACCCTTGACATGTGAAACAACAGTTGTTTTCACTTTCGCCCCATTCACTTCAGGAGCACCGACCTTTACCTCATCACCATCGACAAACAACAAAACTTTGTCTAAGTCAAATTGTTCGCCAACTTCAATGGGCATGAGATCCACTTCAATTGCAGATCCCTCGACGACTTTGTATTGTTTGCCGCCGGTTTCAACGATAGCGTATTTCATATTCTCTCTCCATCTTCACTTCACCATGGATCCCGCGGTTATTCCGCCGAAATATGGGGAAGCTGGATATACAGTTTTTTACCCCAGCAAAAGCCGGGGTTAGCGGAAGATATTATAAAGGCATCATCGAAACCTGTCAACGGCAATTAGGAAGACCGGTTATAACCTTGGCGTAATTTTCGTATGTCCCCTTCACGAATTGTAATCCCTTTAGCGTCCAAATATTCCAAGAAAGCCAATGCATATTTCCTTGAAGTGTTGAATTCATCCCTAAATTCTGCAGCTGTGAGAGAACCAGACGATTCGAGTTTATTTAACACCCAATCTCGCATTTTCTCGTAACTTTCTTTCAAAAACCCAACATCCGGGTTAACTACAATGAGTAGACCGGAATATTGTAAGTGATTTATGATTTCATTTCCAAATTCTTGAATGCACTCTTTTAAACTGGGTGTAGCAAATGGTGTTTCTTGAAACAATTTGAGCATCTTTTTAACATTTTGCTCCTGGCTTACACTTAATTTTGTTGTATATCCATGTAATCGGATGATATTTTCATCGACTTCAATGATTTCTAAGGAAACGAAATTATTGATAAGGGATTGGAAAATATTCTGATCAAGGTTTAATTTACTTTTTAATTCTTCTTTTGATATCCCAGGTCTCAAATTGTTTTGTTTATGATATTCATCAAGTATTTTTAACGCTAGATTTTTACGGAAATTGAACCACTGGTCAGAGCAAATATTAATTCTTGGTTGATTAAAAACATCTCCTCTTTCAAGTTGGAAAATTAACTTTTCATTTACCAATTCTTCAAAAAAACCTTCAATTAAAGGCAATTCTAATTTTGCTTTACGGGCTATTTTTTCGATAGGACCAATTCCTTCTTCTCGTAAGGCTTGAAGGAAAATATCTTTTGGTGAACCTTGTAAATAAGCTTCTAAATTTTGAATGATTTCCTGGGAAAACCTTTTATATCGTCTTTGTGGATGTGGGTTGACTACTCTTCCACCACCAATTGTTTCACCAGGTGACGGGACTCGTACAATAAATCGATCTCCACGGATACATACAACGGGGGAAACGGGTTCAATTTGTACCCAACCTTCTTCTCCAGGTTTGATTTCATCTTTGCCTAATACTCTTACTCGGGAAAGGACCTCGGATGAACCAATAAAAAGTTTTATCTCCTGATTGTGTTTCAATTTAAAAGAGGAATCTTGAACTAATTCTATGTGCGCATCAAATCTTTTGGTAGGTTGATACTTGTCTCGAACAGCCAGTACCTGTCCTCTTCGGATGTCACTCAGTTCAATACCGCTGATGTTCACCGCAGTCCTTGTACCTGGAAATGCCATCTCTTCTTTTTTTTTGTGAGTTTGCAATCCTCGAATTCTGGTTCTTGTTCCTTCAGGTAATAATTCAACCTCATCACCTACTTTTAGAACTCCGTCAATCAATGTTCCAGTCACAATGGTTCCAAACCCGGTTAATGAAAATGCACGATCAATCGCCAGTCTTGCTCGATTAAAATCTGGTTTCGGATCGACTTTTGATATGAGATCTTGCAATGTAGAGAGTAGTACATCAATACCTTGTTTAGTGTGAGATGAAACCCGCACAATTGGTGCATTGGACAAAATTGTCTGTTGAACAGCCTCTCGAATGTCAAGTTCAACCAGATCAAGCCACTCTTCATCATCAACCAGGTCTATTTTTGTGAGAACAATAATCCCATTTTTTATTTGAAGGAGATCGAGGATAGCTAGATGCTCCTTAGTTTGAGGCATCACTCCTTCATCTGCAGCGATTACGAGTAATACTGCATCAATACCACCCACTCCTGCCAACATGTTTTCAATAAAATCTCGATGTCCAGGAACATCGATGATCCCAATTTCATTATTGTCTGGTAAGGTTAACCAGGCAAAACCCAAATCGATAGTCATTTCACGGATCTGTTCCTCTTTTAATCGATCTGGATGAATACCAGTTAAGGCTTTAATTAATGTTGACTTCCCATGATCAACATGCCCGGCTGTACCTAGAACAAACATGTAGTTTATCTCTTCGTGTCAAAGGAATCTGAAAAATCTTCGTTCACTTCCTTAACAAATTTAACTAACGATTGAACTGATCTTTCGTTTGATTGAATAATCTGATTAGTTAAATCATTAAGTTCCTGTGATACTTCTTCCAATTGTATAAGGCGATTTTCGAATTTCTCAAATAACCTGGAGGATTCCTGAAATTGCTCATCCTGTGAAATCATATAATTTGACCATCTTTTTTGGTCTTCAGCTCTGAATGACATCCAATCCTGTCTCATTTTATCTTCAGCTAACCGTTGCATTTCAGTGATTTCATTAATTCTTCTTTCAAATTTCAAAGTTATATCTTCAAAGGCATCTTGTGCATGTTTTATAGAACGTTGGGTAGCATCCAAAGATTGTAATTGCTGATCCAAATTAATTGCCTGATTGCTAACAACATCAAAATTGGATTGCCACTCATTCCAAACACGCTCACGCTCTACCTGTTGTTTATTATATTTTTCAATAAATGTAATCTGAGCTTGTTTTCTCTCACTTTCAGAATTCAACAACTCGTTCTGTCTCATTTCAATTTTTCGCAAATTTTCTGAAGCAAGATCAATCTTTCCTCTTTGTTCATCGATCCTTTTTCGGGTCGTTGCTATTTCACTTTGGACATCCAGAATTCTTTTTGAATCTTGCCTTACATTATCTTCCAAAATCTTTTGTGCTCTTAGGTACTCCTCATCAGATCGTTTGATTTCCAGGAGTTTTTTTTCAAATTCACCAATCATTCTTACCAAACGGTGTTCTTCTTCTTCTCTGGCTTTAATATCCTTTTTCATCTCTGGTAATATATCAAAGGATTTTCTCATTTTTTCAATAGAACTATTAATGGATTCCATATCGGCTAATCTTGTCTTTTCCTGTTCACGATCTTTTTCCAGGCGTTGTTTTTCGATGGAATCCAACATGCGATTAAAATCAACCCGTATTTGTGAAATTGTAGAATCATATGTGTCAAATCGTGAAGGAAGTGTTTTTAATCGACTTAATTCATTGGTTATTTCACGAATCTCTTGCATATATGAAGTATTATTGCCTTCAACTTTTCGTAAACGATCATCTAATGCAGCAATAATCAATTTATCTTTACGTCGTTCCTCATCCAACCATTCTATTTGCTTTAGTAATTGTTCAAAATCCATGATTTTGCTCCATGTAGATAAATTTCAACTCGTCAAAAATTATACCATTCAGGGTACACATAGTTTTTGATTAATTTAAGTTTTGAAAAGTTAACAAAAGGTTTTCAAACGGATTTAAAAATACACTTGGGAATAATCCTATTGCTAATAATATTATTATTCCTATTGTAAAGAATATTTTCTGAATAAGGGGTTCTTTTTCAAACTCTTCTTGTGTATTTATTTTAACAAAAGTTTTGGCGATAAAGCGAAATCCGGCTACAAAGATACCGATTAGGCCTAAAGCAGTAAACATGATTGCTTGAATTGAATCTGAACTTAATCCTATTAGTATCGGTAATTTTGTAGGAAATCCAGGCAATAAGGGGATCCCTGAAAATGTAAACCACCCTACTAAAAACCCCGAAGTGGCAAATGGGAACCTTTGAAGCACTCCTTCCAGTTTATCGATTTCCAGATCCAATTTCCGGTTTTTCCATATAGAAATTGCAAAAGAACAAATCGCTATTGCAAATAATCTTGGAATCATGATGTAAATATAAGTTAGCCATCCTATTTCCTGATTAAGGCTTAAAGCCAGAAGTGAAAAACCAATCTCAACCATCACCGCATACCCTAAAATGCGGGGTAAAGACTTTTGAAAAGCTGCAAAAAGACCTCCTAATACGACCATGATGATTCCGATTATTTGGATTATAGAAAATAATTCTATTTGATTCCGTAACCAATTGTAATTATTGAAGAATTCGAGGAAAAAAATCAAAATGGTGGTTGGTAACATGCTGAAAACAAAACCCGCAGTATAGGAATGTCCATCTTCAGCCAATAGTGGTAACCAGGTATAAAATGGAAAAATTGCTAACCATAAGCCAATTCCTATCGCTAACAGAATTCCAGCCTGGAAATATGCTGCTTGACTATCAATACTTGTCGGTGCCAATTCAAATCCACGACCAGCGAAAAGAATAAAGGGTACTGCTAATGTTTGGAAAATCAGGAATCTCACAACTCCATGTCTTACGGGTTCTCCTCTGGTGAAAAAAATAGGGATGCTTATGAGAACAGCGATTTCAATAATCAAAGCTGCATACAAAAATGGCTGAACTGTTAAACTAGCTACAAACAAAGTAATTATTGCTAAAGAGTTGCCAGGGAAAAAACTATTTGTCCCTGATGATCTTGATCCGAAAATCCAAAAAGCTGCCATCGTAAAAAAGAGTGCGATCATAAATCGATCAGAATCTAAAATTGTAAAATTTCTTCCAAAAATATTTAGTGTAGAAGGAATTTCAATGGAAAGCGGACCTAATGGGAAAACTCTGTCGATTTTGAAAGTTAGTGCCAAAATTACAAGGAGAATGCTCACTCCCCCTCCAACAATGACAGTCAACATTCGATTAGGCCTGAATAACAAAAGGAACAGAGAAATTATTAGCGGAAAAGCAATCCAAATAATCGGTGCTGTCAAATCAATTCTCCTTCTGATTGATGAAAAAACAAAGCTCCTACTAATGCGATGCCTAAGGTGATTACCGCAAGAAAACCTGCCACCAATATTGAATTTTCCATTCCTGCATAGAGTACTTCAAACCCTGAAAAACATGTTAATAACCCAAAAATCACTTTAATTGGGTTGGTAGTTAATCCAAATTGAAGAATACCAACCGTAATTAAAGTCATTCCCCCAAGTGTCAAAGGTGTTGTGATGGGTAAAAATTTTTGAATTTGTGGAGTGATTGAAAAAACGATTATCCAAATAATTATTGTAAGGATCACTTTAAATCTCTGTTCATTAATGGAGGTTTCTTCCATTTCCACGTTTTCGTTTTGAACGGAAGTTCCCAGGATAGCACCAGCCATCCATCCAGATATTAATTTCACAACTGCCAGACCCAATGTCCAAACTTGAATAACCATCCAAAAAACAGCAACATATTGCAATGCCAGTGCTAGAATATTCCAACGCCAATTCTTACTCACCAATAAGAAAAGCGAAGTGGAAGCCACCAACATAACCGGTAAATAATCTAAAATATTCATATTAAATGAGATCACCTGATGATATGAGCGAAATAATCATTATCAAAAAAACAACAACCCAAATGATTCCTCCTTGTCCTTCCAACACGTTAACCATGATATTTATGATTTTTTGGAAAAAGCCAAGAACAGCCCATATGGTTTTATAAAGCCATTGAAAACTGACAATTTTTATAAATATCTCACCAAATGGGCGAAGAACATCCTGAAAGTAATCTGAATAATGCGATGCCTGCCTAAATTTGGTGATAAGGAAATAAATGATGATTGGTACCAAAAAAGCAATTGAACTAGCGAATATTTTTCCCTGCAGGATTAATGTAAGATCACTAAACCCAAAAATTAACCAATGGGTCAAAATTAGCAAGATCAATCCAATAGGATAAGTCAACCAAATCCATTTTTCCTTTTGTTTTAAGGGAATTTCTGGACTATTTGCATGTTGAAGATAACCCAGGATAAGGAATATTATCGCCAGTATGTTTACGATATTTCGAAGGAAATCCCCTTGAATAATAATTCCATGCCAACCAACAGCACCTGGAGTAAAAGGCAAACCACTCAACCCAATAATGGCTAACAAAGGAATAATTGTTAATTTCCTTCCTCTTGCGGAATATAAGAAAATAACTGACCCTGGTAAGATCAAGGCAAGCCCCCAACTTAATGCTGCAAGTAAATCACCATGAATGGAGGAAAGTATTGATAATCCTGCTAATGTAATTATCCAATACGGTCGTCCTTCTAGTTCATTCGTAGAATTGAACCACATGATTGAACCAAATAAGATACCCAGTGAGGTAAGGAACAAAAGAATATTTAAAGTCTGTTCTTGAAATCCTGTAATTGGTAACCTTAGCAATACGATTAGGCTAGAAGAGACGCTTACCATACGAATGGCATTGCCTAAACCACGGCGAACTGTTGAACCTCGCACATAAGGCAAGTTAAATGGGATTACTCCCATTCGTAAACCGACTGAAATGAGGATGTAAATACTTATTTGGTTATCGATCTGATTGATACTTAGTGGAGTACCAAGATTATAACTAACCAGTACACCGAGAATCAGGAACATCAAACCTAAAGTTTTTACTGCAAATGAAACAACTATCTCATTTGTCATCTCTTTTTGTTGGATGGTGTTCACCATCACCAGAAATTCCAGAAAACGGGCGCGGCGAGCCGGCTTATGCCCGGCGGGAATGCGCCCACA
>CAYSFA010000028.1:10319-21865 GCA_964430025.1 uncultured Anaerolineaceae bacterium
AACTAAAGCCCAAATGAGTAAAAAAGCAAAGACACTATTACATAGTACTGATAAGAACCCAACAGAATAGATCAGAAATAATCCTGACCAAATATTTGTAGAGGGAATTTCATTAAGCCGTGATGAATCAGTTACGATGACGGCTGTCTGTACCGCGCATAAGGCAAATAATAATGGCCACGAATAAGCATCTAATTGCAAAACAATTGCTCGTTGGATAATATCCCCAATAGGAAACCATTCGGAAATTTGAATTTGAAGGGGGTAAAACCAACGCAAGGCAAGGATATATCCCCAATTGAGCAGGGACAAAATCGCTGCGACTAACCAAATTCGGCCAATATTTGTTTTAAGCCTGGTAAGTATAAAAATAATCCCAGCTGATGATAGACTGAAGAGGATTGGTAATAGGATTAACATATCAAATGATCAAAGTACCGGATTGTTCGAACTCCTCTTAATAAATTGTCCGATTCCCTTTTTCCCAAGCCAGGTATTTCCATCGACAATACAATTTCCTCGCAGGAATACTTTTTCAGGATATCCAATCAGATCCCATCCTTCATACAAATTGTAATCGGTTCGTTGCTGGGACCATTTTGTACCAAATTTTACCTGTTTATTAGGATCCCATATCACGATATCGGCATCACTTCCAGGTTGAATGGCACCTTTACGAGGATATAACCCAAATATTTTCGCGGGATTCGTTGCAGTAAGAGCCACAAATTGGTTGGGGGTTAATCTCCCTTTTCCAACACCTTCCGTCCATAGAATTGGTAACCGATCACCAACTCCTGGAAGTCCATTTGGTATTTTTGTGAAATCGTCTTTTCCTAATTCCTTTCCAGGAATAGCAATTTCTTGATTTTCATATAGGATTGGTTTCGTTCCATCAAAAAAAAATGGACAATGATCGGTTGCAACCACCTGGATGGTACCGTCCATTATTCCCATCCATAAGCGTTCATTATCCTCTTCACTTCTCATTGGGGGAGAACATATCCATTTTGCACCGTCTTCTTTCTGAAGGTCTTTTACAGTAAAGAACAAATATTGAGGACAAGTCTCTCCCATTATTGGGATTCCAAGGTCTCTTCCATAGGATAATTGATCAACTTCTCCTGCTGCATTCATGTGAACAATATAAAGAGGTGCACCGGTGTGAGCAGCCAATGAAATTCCACGTACAACTGCTTCAACAGCACCCCAGGCTGGTCTGGTGTGAGCATGCCATTCAGGGGTCACTTTCCCATTCTGCAATGCTTCCTGTACTAATATGTCGATAATATCCCCGTTTTCAGCATGCATCATTGTAAGAAAGCCGTGTTCTTGCGCAATACGCATTACTTTGAATATATCTACATCCTGTAATCGTAATGTTTGATTATATGCTGTAAAAACCTTTAGCGAACTGATGCCAATTCTTAATAAATCAGGAATTTGATTGGCAACTTCCTGGTTAAATTTTGAGAGGTTCATATGAAAACTATAATCGATGGCAGCTTTCGGTTCTGATTTCGCAAACCAGGAATCTACATCTTTCAAAAGGTCGTAACCACTTTGTGGAACAAAATCGATGACTGTAGTAGTACCACCAAATGCAGCAGCTTTATGCCCGGTGTAATGGTCATCAGAAGAAACCGTGTTGAACATTGGTAAATCAAAATGGGTATGAACATCAATTCCACCCGGTAATAATAATTTTCCATAGGCATCTATCAAATGATCCACATGTTGAATATCCAGATCTATCCCAATTTGTACGATCTTTTCGTCCTCTATCAGAACATCTGCTTGATACTCATCGGATGCGGAGATGATTTTTCCACCACGAATCATTGTCTTCATGAACAACCTCTTTCAATGGAAAAGTATTTATTTATTCTCTTTGATTTTATCCCATTCCAATAAGATTTCCAAAAAATCTATATCTAGTGAAGAATAATTATCATTTTGTGGACTGGATTCATAATTCATCTGAGCCCTCTCTTTCAGGGATTTCCAGAGAATATTCCGCTCCTCCCCTTCAACAACCAAATCTCTGACCGAGGATGCCTGTGAAAGTAAATAACCGGTGGTATAGAGAAAAGTAATTCTTCTCCATCGATCCGCTAATATCTGATTTCGTAAGGGGATCAAATCACCAATTTGGATTTTGTAATATTCTTCATTAGCTCTGGGATGGTTTAGTTGGTCATTAAACAATTGAGCACGCGTAGTAAGTTCATGCCCTTTTACTTGTGCAATATATTTTATCTGCCACCGATTTTCTTCACTGAATGCTCCAGTCTGGTAAAAAGCCAAATAATCAACCGCAATGACTTTAGGTGCACTTTTTAATGGAATTCGATACCACCCCAACAGACGTGCATATTCCAAATCCTTTGGGTCAGGCATAATCGCAACCAGTACGATGTCAGTATCAGAAATACTCATTGATTAATTTTTCCTATTATAGCTTTTTATAAAAAGGGTTCTATGAAGAAACTCCATAGAACCCTTCTTCAATCAATGTTTCTTTTTATTTATAATTTTTTAGTATACCAACTCTATCATTAAATTCGTTGATGTATTCATCAATTTCATTCATTTGTGATTGGAACCCAGTCCAATAATCTTTGTCATACCATTGGTCCATAATTTCTTTGTAGGTCTTGCCTTGCTGTTCGACCCACGTATAGTACTTCAAGTTATGAATACGTTTTCGATCCTGATAAGTTAATTCCTGCAAATTATCTGTAGATTCTCCCATCAATGAGGTAGCAAAAGCAGCAGCTGCATCATGGCTGGTGAAATCACCAGATTTTTGTCGATATTCTTCGATACGAGAGGAATACAAATCCATAGAATCTGTAAGAACAGCAAGAACTATTTCTTCTTCACCTAATTCATAGTATTTGGCAAATTTAATAGCAGTGAGCATGTTAGCAATACCAGAAAGACCAAATAATCTTAATTGCGAGATAATTGATTCTGGTACACCTTTCTCAGCCAGATATTTCTTCCCTTCTGGTTCATTGAACAATCGAGCCAGATTGACGACGTCATTGTCATCGATAGCAGTCACCATGTCAGTATTTTTTACATTATGAATCCAGGGAACGTGTTTGTCACCAATACCTTCGATCCGGTGAGCACCAAACCCATTATTCAGTAAAGTTGGGCATTGCAGCGCTTCTGAGGCAACGATTTTTGAAGTTGGGAAAAGTTGTTTTAAGTAGTCGCCAACACCGATTGTTCCAGCGGATCCAGTGGTAGCACAGAACCCAGCAAATCTACTTTCAGGGCGCATTTCATTCTTGAGAATTTCTTCCATCGCATGACCAGTGACACTATAATGCCAGAGATAATTTCCGAATTCCTCAAATTGATTGAAGATCACCAGGGATTGACCAGATTGGCGAAGTTCCCAACATTTGTCAAAAATCTCTTTAACATTTGATTCACTGCCTGGTGTCGCAATAATTTCGGAGGCAACGTTTTTCAACCATTCAAATCTTTCCTGGCTCATTTCTTCAGGTAAAATGGCGATAGATTCACAGGCTAATAATTTTGAATCGTATGCTCCACCACGGCAATAGTTCCCTGTTGAAGGCCATACTGCTTTATGAACGGTCGGATCAAATTGGCCAGTGACCAAGCGTGGCACTAAACAACCATAAGCTGCACCAACTTTATGCGCCCCGGTTGGAAACCATTTTCCTACCAACATAATTATTCTTGCATCAACACCAGTTAATGAGGGGGGTAATTCCAGATAATTTACACCACCAAAATTTCCACCCTTTTCCTTTGGTTCATTATTCCATGTAATTCTGAACAAATTTCTGGGATGTATGTCCCATAATCCTACGGAAGATAATTCCTCTTTAATTTTCGCAGGAATTAAATCCGGATTGCGTTGTTGCGCCATTGTGGGAAGGATAATGTTGCGTTCTTTTGCTCTTTGAACTGAACGATTTCTTGCTTCTTCGTTTATCGTAAAATCTATTTTTGCCATTTTTCTTAATCCTATTCCTTTTGTTGATGTATTTTTTCAGAAGGGGCTTGACTAACAATATAAAGTGGTCGCCCTTTTACCTCATCATAAATTCGTCCAATATATTCTCCCAGAATGCCAAGAGAAATAAGTTGAACACCCCCAAGAAAGAGCACTGCTATGAGTGTTGTTGCCTGCCCAATAAATTGCTGCGAACCCAATATCCTCAGTAATATAACAACTGGGATTGCAATCAAACTAATACCGGCTGAGATGAAACCAATGTACGTCGCAATTTGAAGGGGAACATAGGAAAATCCAGTAATCGCTGTCAAAGCTAATTTCATCATTTTCTTTAATGGATACTTGGTTTCACCGGATAAGCGAGCAGCCCTATTATATGAAACACCAACTTGCTTAAATCCCACCCAAGCAGACATACCACGTAAAAACCTATGGTGTTCACGCATGGAGTTCATCACATCCACAACTTTCCTATCCATTAACCGAAAATCACCCGTATCTAATGGGATTTTGACATCCGTAATACGGAAAATCAACCTGTAAAATAAAGAAGCAGTGATCTTCTTAAAAAATGTTTCGCCCTCACGCTCAGCTCGAACAGCATAAACTACTTCATACCCCTCTTGCCATTTTTCTAATAAATCAAGAATCACCTCTGGGGGGTCTTGTAAGTCTGAATCAATGATGACAACTACATCGCCAAGACTATAATCCAATCCGGCAGTTACTGCAATTTGGTGCCCAAAATTTCGAGCAAATATGATTGGTTTGACCTTAGTGTCCTGTTCAGCTAACTCACGGATAATGTCGGTTGATCCATCCGTCGAACCATCATCCACAAGTAACAGTTCCCAATCCGAACCAGATTTTTCCATTACTTCAGAAATACGCTGATATAGTATAGGTAAATTTTCCAGTTCATTGAAAATTGGAGCGATAATTGAAATCAAATTCCCACTTTTCATTCTATTTTTCACTCCGATTTAAATAACCTTTTAAGGATTTCATTGTAGGTTCGATGATAGGAGCTTCCTTTACAGACGTCATGGCTGATTTTATGTCTTTTAATCCTGAACCAGTATTAATCACAACTACAGGATCATTGGGTGAGATCAGTCCATCCCGGATTGCTCTTTCCAAACCTGCATAAGAAGTTGCACCAGCTGGTTCAGCAAATATGCCAGCTTTCCCTAATTTTGGGATTGCATTCAAAATATCCTGGTCACTGACAACAATATAAGAGCCACTCGTTTGAGTCGCTGCGCGTACTGCCCTAACTCCATCGCGAGGTAAATCAACCGAGATACTGTCTGCAATTGTTTTCGCTTGCACAGGAATAATCTCCTCTGAGCCAGCATTGAACGCATTAGCAATGGCAGATGATCCTTCAGATTGCACGCCAAATATCCTTGGCATATTTTCCAACCACCCTAAAGAGTGTAAATCCTTAAACCCTTTATGAATTCCAGAGATGATATTTCCATCACCAACACTAACAAAAATATTCAGAGGTTGATCATTCAAATTGTTTTTTACAATAATATCTTCCCAGATTTCAAAGGACGCGGTTTTTTTTCCCTCTACTGTAAATGGATTAAATCCTGTATTTCGACAATACCATCCAAATTCAAGGGATGCTTCCACGGATAGATCAAAAGCAGAATCATAATTTCCATCTACCAAAATTACATCTGCATTAAAAACCAATAATTGGGCGATTTTTGCTTGTGGAGCTGTCTTTGGGGCGAATATTACAGCCTTTTGGCCAACGGTGGTTGCTAACCCCGCTAAAGCAGCACCAGCATTACCAGTCGACGCGGTAACCACTACTTCGGATTTAAGTTCTTTTGCCCGGGCAATTACTACCGCACTAGCGCGGTCTTTAAAAGAAGCTGTCGGATTTTTCCCTTCATCCTTAACCCATAAATCACGCAACCCGAGTTCTTCTTTTAATTGCAATGGATTATAGACAGGTGTTCCACCAGCCATTCGAAATGGTGTGCCTTCGAAACCAGGATCAACAACTGGTAATAATGGTAAATATTTCCACAGGTAATTCTCTTCTCTTGAAGTGATGTCTGCTTGTTCGTATTTCCGTTTGATGTCCGCGATATCCAGCACAATATCCAGGTTTCCCCCATCTTTTGGACAGGTGTAGAGTTCATTGGTACTTGAATATTCAGTCCCGCAAAGCGAGCAAGTGTAACCTAGGAATTTGTTCATGACATCCTGATTTCTTTTTCTTTAAGATCAAATTTAAAGTACTTCAGGCTCTATTATAACTTGATCTAAAAATAAAGCTACTCAAAAAACGAGTTGTCTGACAACTTGATATTTATCCAATCATTCATTGGAATTGATAAGGATTTACTGTCTTTCGAAAGGAATACCAAGAGCCTCCGGTTGACGAGATTGCATGGATCGCAACATTTTAGATACTCTGATTCTCATTTTCTCTGGTAAGGTTGCAACGATTCTTTCCATCCATTCAGTGTTTCCCATATTTACAAACAGGAGAGCTAAAATCATAAGTGGAAAAGGAGCAACCTGGAGAACTTGCGAAGGAATTGAGGTCATGTAAGGCTGCAAAGTTAACCCCAGCCATTGTAAGAAAGCAAAAAGGTAACCACCAAGAGCAGCTCTAATTGGGTTCCAACCTCCAAATATAGTGATAGCCAGGACAATCCATCCGATACCATCCAATCCAGTTATGGTTCCTTTCCATCCAGGTTTTACACTTAGTGTATATAATGGCCCGGCAAGTCCAACCAGTGCACCACCCAGAATGGTGTAGAGATATCTCATTCTATTAACATTTGCTCCTCGTACAAATGCCGCTGCAGGTTTCTCTCCAATTCCTTGTAGCAACAGACCTGGACGAGTTTTGAAAATCCAAAAATAAGCGATGAAAATCAAAATAATACTTAGGTATGTCATAATGGATTGTTGAAAGAAAATCCTTCCTATAACCGGTATATCCGATAGAACAGGAATGGCTTTTGTTAACATGATTGGTCCTTGTGAACCCATAATCGGATTTCCAAGGAAATAGGATAGATCCCGACAGGTAAGCGTCAAAATGAAACCAACTGCGACTTGTGATTGTTTTAATGTGATGCTACTAAAGGCAACAATGGCTGCTACTAATGCACCAACGGCCATTCCTGCCAAAAAACCCCAAAAAAGACTATCTGTTTCCACTGCCACCATAAAACCTATCATTGCGGATAACAGAATAACTCCGTTTAGAGCAAGGTTGGTCACTCCTGCTCTTTCTGTAATTGTCTCACCGATGACTGCTATAACGATTGGTGCACCGGAAGCGATGACACCTGCTAAACCCAAGATAATAATATCGTTACCCATTCCTCACCTGCTTCTTTCTTAAGAATTTTTGTTTGACCCCTTGTGCCAACATCACGAATAACACAAGACTTCCCTGTAACACACCGGTCAATGAGGAATCTAATTTCAACACAATTGGTAATTGAATACCACCAATATTTAAAGCAGCAAAAAACAATGCAATCGGTGCAACCCATAAAGCCTGAAAATTAATTAACATGGCGATCATCAAACCCATAAATCCATACCCACTGGATATGGATGGAATTAAGCGATGGTAAACACCTACTACCTGGGTTGCTCCAGCTAAACCAGCAAACAAACCACAGATAACAAAGGAAAGCATCATATGTTGCCAGGTTGGAATACCCATCCTGAATGCGGATTTCATTCCTTTCCCGACAGCTTTGAGACGTAATCCAAAATGAGTTCCTTGTAACAGAAAATATATGATGATCAATCCGATAACTGCAAAAACCAACGTCCAGACACTAATTCGAAAAGTGTGTAATGTCGGTAACCAAAATGATTCTGGAAAAGGTTCCGTTCCACTCATTGATGCAACACCTGGGCGACTCCATGCGCCAAAAATCAAACCGATATTCAATGCGGTGGCGATGAAATTCAAACCTAATCCCCCAAAAATTTCATTCACTCCACCAAAAGTTTTTAAAACCCCTGCGAGAGCTGCCCAAACTGCTCCACCGACCATGCCTGCCAAAATCGAAAGTGCAATAACGATGACAGGGGAGGTGGGTGTATCAATGAACATTCTCATTACCCCAGTGGTAAAAATTGCCCCTACAGTGATTTGCCCCTCAATACCGATGTTCCAAAGGCCTGTAGTAAATGTTGCCAATAAACCACAGGTAACTAATAATAATGGGACCCAAACCACAAATACATTAGCGAATCGGGTTGAGTTACCAGTTGCACCTTCCCAAATGAGCCTAAAAGCTTCAAGAGGTTGAGATTTGGCAAGAATTAATATTAAACTGACAAACAAAAGGGATAAAACTAATCCCCCTAATTGGAATAATAAGGAATAACCCTTCGAACTAGATTGATTCATAATGGTTCCTCAGTATGAAAAACTTGATCCCAACCTATTCCACCAATCAATTGACCTAATTGATCAAGTGTGGTTTGGGAAGCATCTAATGGGGTTGAAACTTTTCCGCTGAAAAATACGAGTATCCGATCAGAATATTGAAGGATCTCTTCTAAATCACCTGAAATAAAGAAGATGGACGCACCTTGTTTACAGCGTTCTTTTAATTTTCCCCACATATAAATTGCGGATTCTATGTCTAATCCTCGGGTTGGGTGCTCCAACAAGATAATTGATAAGCTTTCCTTTAGAAGAGCTAATGCTGTCCTCTGTTGATTCCCACCAGAAAGGGACTCAACGTTCAAATCTGGCCTTCCAATGATGCGATACTCATCAATCATTTTCTCAGCTTTATTCCGAAAATATTCTTTATCTATGAAAAGACCTTTCTTTTCTTCACCAGCTATGGTGAAGTGCTCAGACAAATTAAGGCCAGGCACTAACCCTTCTTCCAGTCTGGATGCTGGTAAGAATGAGACACCATTTCTCAAATATTCCTGATAATTTTTGTGGGAAAGGTCTCTTCCTTTCACGGTCACTCGTCCGGAAACTGGTCTGATTAGCCCAACACAAGCCCTGAGCAATGCGTCCTGCCCACTGCCTTCCATCCCAGCTAATCCAATCACCTCGCCAGCATGGAGTTGGAAATTTACATTTTCAACACGGATAGGATATTGCTCAACATATAATTTGTCTAATTCCAGAACGACGTCTTCTTGTGAAACGTTGTTCCTCTCCCCTAGTGTAATTACTTTCCCGAACATCATTTCAACCAATTGATCGGTATCGAAAGGAGCAGGAACTTCTCCAACCAATACTCCTTTTCGGAGAATTGCTACCTTACTACATAAGATTTCAACATCTTCTAGTTTATGGGAAACAAAAATAATCGTTTTTCCCTGTTCAGCTAGAATTTTCAATGCCGCAAATAATTTTTCTTTCTGCTGTGCACTGATACCGGTTGTAGGTTCATCCAAAATCAATGCGCTAGCTCCCATCCAAAGTAAACGGAGAATTTCTAATTGTTGTCTTTCTCCGACAGTTAACGTGTCTACAAATGCTTCAGGATCTAATGAAAATCCAAATTTTGATTGTAATTCTTTAAATTCTTTAATTATTTCTTTATAAGAGGGAAAGAGCCCACCTCTCTGCCCAACAATAAAATTCTCAATCAAACGCATCGGTGGAAAGTCAAGTGGGTCTTGATGTAACATTCCTATCCCATAATTTATCGCATCTGCTGGAGAATTTATTGTAATTTTCTTTCCATCCAATAATATTTCACCAGAATCAGGTTGAAAGAAACCTGAAAATATTTTCATTAACGTGCTTTTACCAGCACCATTTTCCCCTAAAATTCCATAGATTGATCCACTTTTTATGGAGAAATTAATATCAACATTAGCATGTACTGGTCCAAAATGTTTATTGATATTTCTAAATTCTACGTTCATGAGTCCCTTGTTTTTATAAAATGGGGAAGACTTTACAGTCTTCCCCAAACTTATCAGGATTGATTATTCTGAACGACCTTCCATACCTTCAACTAATTGAGGTAAGTACCAAATTTCGGTCTCGGAAGCAACCTGACCATCAGCCAGGAATGCACTGCCATCCTGGTAATTCAATGGTCCAGTCCATAAGTTCAATCCACCAGCTAATTCAGCGATAAATTGTTCTAACATGGGTTTTGCTTCTTCAGTCATTGCTGGCCCGCTTAAATAACCGACTGCGGAGGTATCATGGTTATTGATATCACTCCAATCAGGAGCCATCCATTCAAATGCGGATTGCCAGGTACCTTCCATCGCGCTCTTTACGTAACGAACATAGGATGGACCCCAGTTAAAGTATGGGACACCTAAACAAACATCAGGAGCTTCGTCACAAGCACCAACGAAATCATAAGGAATTGCAAAAACTTGTTTTCCTTCGCTGGTTGCTTTACGGGCTTCTACTAAACCTTCGGTGGTATCAATACCGGAAATGATCACATCAGCACCAGAGTTAATGAACTCATTGGCAACCTGTGTTGGATCTTCTGTAAATCCTGGGATATTGAACCAGAAACCAATCCAGGTCACTCTAAAGCTTAAGTCAGCTGGATCTTTTCCAAGGTAATTTTCCCAACAATAGCGTGCCCCTAGATAAGCAGAAGAAGCTAAACGACGAGTTTCTTCATTGATCAGGGGTCCGAGGTAACCAATGGAACCTGATTGTGTATGCAAAGCTGCGTCACAACCACCGATCATCTTGCCAAATTCCATACCGCCCATCAGGTTTGCCATATTGGCTAAAGCCTGGTAGTTTTCACCATCTTGCCAGACGGTATCACCAGAGGCATGGATAACGAAAATTTCCGGGTGATTTTTGGTGAACTCAACAGCGTCATCTTTCATATCGTCAGAGTTAAAGACCACTAATTTTGCACCTTGTTGAACTAATTCTTCACCTAATTGAGCTGCTGTAGTTCCAGGGCGATCAGAAGTATTTACTTTATCCAGGTAAATCATTTTTACGCCTGGAACATTTTCTACAACATATTCACCGGCTTCATAATGAGCCTGGCTATAACCTTTATCATTGTAAGGACCGACTAATAAAAGGCCAATGATAAATTCTTCCATTGGTTCTTCAGCAGGTGCTGCGGGTTCTTCAGCAGGAGCTTCTGGTTCTTCGGCTGGTGCTGCGGGTTCCTCGACAGGTGCGGCTGGTTCATTGGCTGGTGTTTCTGGAGTAGCTGCTGGTTGACAAGCGGACAAAACTAATGCCATTACCATCAACATTGCGATTAGAGTCCAAGCAAACTTCTTATTCATTTTTTTTCTCCTTCATATCGTTTGAACATTTAAATATTTACAACATTCGATTGGGAACGTCTTTTACAAATTAAAGTTTCCAATCACCTCCTTTCAAAATTAAAACAAAACCGATTTAACTTAATTTATTTAATAATGAAAAAAACAAAATATAAAAATGAATTTAGTATTGATTGTAAATTACAGAGACAATTATTTTATATGATTTTTTAAAAAAGGAAAAAAGAATAAGGGATTCTCTTGTTGAAGAGAATCCCTATGAGAG
>CAYSFA010000029.1:0-21214 GCA_964430025.1 uncultured Anaerolineaceae bacterium
TTTCCATACAAATTTGACAGCATGCCAACCCCATATTCTAAATTAAATTGGGGGTCGTATAATTCCTGGATTGACGGCCGATTGGTAAAACAAGGCCCATTGATGCACATGAATTTTTCGGCAATCCCGTCTCTTGGCATGATTTGCATTAAACCAACCGCGCCAGAAGAACTGAAAGCATTAGGATCTCCGCCCGATTCTTGAAGCATGACTGCCGCCACGAAATTTGGATCAAGATTGAATTTCTCTGCTTGATCCATAATAATAGAGCACCATTGAAGAATACTGCCTGGATAATTTTCGGAAATTGAGCACTCACCAGTGATTTGCTCTGATGATATATCTTCAGGAATGAATGAATGCGCTTCAGCAATTTCTGTGGAAGCAGAGACAAGATTCGTAGGGGAGAAAAGATTTATCGCGGTCAGGACGAGCAAGAGAGAGCCTATCATAAACCCAAGTAATATTTTTGGAAAAGAAACCATCTGAGTACTCCATCAATTCGAGATAATTTTATAATAGCACAAAAGTTCTATAATTGCAAGAAATAAAAAGAGGTATTTCTAATAAAGAGAAATACCTCAATTCGTTTGAGAAAAAATTTATTCTTTTTCTTCTAATTCACGTTTGTGTGCGTTGATGATTTCTTGTTGCAGGTGAGCAGGAACTCTTTCGAAATGGTCAAATTCCATGTCAAAAATTCCACGACCACCGGTTAGAGAACGTAACTGGGTGGTGTAACGTAACATTTCTGCCATAGGTACCTGAGCTGTGACTACTGAACGGCCTTTGTCAGTATCCATACCCTGCACACGAGCACGTCGGGTATTTAGGTCACCTAAAATATCGCCCATGTTATTTTCCGGAACGGTGATTTTTACATTCATGATTGGTTCCATCAACACAGGACCTGCATCCTGGAAGGCGATTTTGAAGGCTTCACGACCAGCAATTTCAAAGGCGACTGGTTTAGAGTCGACAGGGTGTTCTTTGCCATCGAAAATTGATACTCGAACACCATATACCGGATAACCAGCGATAATACCATCCTTCATAGTTGAAAGGATCCCTTTTTGGATGGATGCATTATACGTTTGAGAAATCGCACCTCCAAACACATCCCAGGTCATTTCAAATTCACCTTCAGATGGTAATGTTTTCAAATGAACTTCACCAAATTGTCCGGCACCACCGGTTTGTTTTTTATGGCGGTAAACACCGATACCTTCTTTGGTGATTGTCTCTTTGTAAGCAACTTTTGGTTCAGCGATATTGATATTTAACTGGAATTTGGAAGACGCTCGTCGTACGGCTACATCAATATGTTGGTCACCCATTCCCTGGAGAACAGTTTGTCTGGTGGTGGAATCCATCATCCAGGTCAATGTCATGTCTTCCTCGCAAAGTCTGGTGAGAACGGTACTGATTTTGGCAGAATCGGCCTGTGTTTTTGGTGAAACCGCTACACGGAATAAAGCATTGGGATAATGGGCTGGCGGTAGAATAATTGAGGAACCTTTATCTCCTAAAGTGTTTCCGGTTACTGTTTCTGATAATTTAGGAACAATTGCAATATCACCAGAATGAATAATGGTTGCGGGGATGTTTTCTTTTCCTCTTGGAATACTTACTGTTCCAAATCGTTCTTCCACATTTTTATCATGGTTCCAGACACGTGTGTCAGAAGTAACCATGCCTGAATATACACGGAAATAAGTTTGTTTTCCAACAAACGGATCAGCAGTTGTTTTCCAAACATATGCAACAAGAGGTCCTGAATCGGATGATGTAATTTCTATCTCTTCACCATTCTTCTTTGCTTTGTAGGGACCGGCTTCTGCAGGTGATGGAATAAGATTGACAAAAGCATCGAGCAGTGGAACCAAACCGATTTGATAGCTAGCTGATGAAACGAACACCGGAACAAAGCTTCCTTGTCGGATTACTGATTTCAGACCACGAGAGATTTCTTCACCGGATAGGCTTCCGTTTTCAAAGAATTTTTCCATCAAATCATCAGAACCTTCAGCGGCAGCTTCAACGATCGCCGCGTGAGCTTCTTCAGCGGCTGCCTTAAATTCATCAGGAATTTCTAAGACTTCGTTGCCAACACCTTTTAAGGCTTTCAAATTTACCAGATCAATGACACCTTTGAAATCAGTCTGTTCGCCCCATGGTAGCTGTAATGGTAATAATCTCACATCAGATATTTCTTGAAATGCATCTAACATCTTTTTAAAATTAGCGTTTTCACGATCCATTTTGTTGATCAGGACGAATCGAGGAATATTGAATTCACCACTATAATTCCAGGCTAATTCTGTACCAACTTCAATTCCTGCAACTGCATCAACAAGGATAACTGCACCATCGGAAACTCGTAAGGCAGAAATTTCTTCCCCAAGAAAATCGGTATATCCAGGAGTGTCAAGAACATTTATTTTATAATTTTTGTATTCAACAGGTAATACTGAGGAATAAATGGAAATACTTCTTCGTTGTTCTTCTTCATCGAAGTCCGAAACAGTTGAACCATCTTCAACCTTCCCCATCCTGTTTATTGCCCCTGTAAAATTCAATAAAGCTTCCCCTAAAATCGTTTTTCCGGCACCACTATGCGATGCGAATGAAATATTTCGAATTGACTCAGTCTTATATTCTTTCATGAACCTAACCCTTCTATATTGATTTTCTTACTTGTCTTTCATTATTTACTGGATTTGAAAATATGGAAGACAGAATGCCTAATTGATTTTTAACGTCATTATTATATCAGTGATAATTGAATAATTCGAGAGTGAATTATTTTTACCAAATTGTGGAAATTCTGTGGATTTATTGAAGGATCACAAAATTTTTGTCATTTTCCAGGCTGGTTCCACAACTTTCTGAATATTCTCGTTATGGTCGCGGAATGACCATTCTCCTGGATCAGAACCTACAATTTCAAACCCAATTTGATTATAGAAACGAATGGCATTTATATTAGTTTTCGCCACATTCAAGTTAATTTCTTTGAAGTTTCGTTTGCATAAATCCTTTTCAACAATACTCACCATCAATCTCCCTAATCCTGCACTTCTGTAGCTAGGGTTAATTCTAAATGAATACAAGTATGCACAGAAAAAACCATCCGCAAGATCTTTTCTAATTGAATTTAATTGAATAAAGACTTGTCCAATTATTCCCATTGAAGGTAAATCAGCTACCCAAATGACAGTTTTTCCCTCATTACGAGATTGATATGCCTTTAGATACACCTGTCGATAGTGAATAAATTCCCCGTCCCATTCCAATTGGGGGAGATCGTCAAATGTTAAATGGCGGATGATTACTCGATTAAGCCATTCATTCTGAAGATTGGTTGGGGAATGATTATCTAACTTATCCATTTCCTGAGAAGGAGGTAATTACTTCGTCCAATAAAATGTGTTCTTGATCAACATTAAGAATTTCCTGATTTAACCAAGCTTTTCGTAATCTTGAAAGAATCGTTTTATAGGTTGGACCTGGTGGAATCCCCATTTTTCGTAAATCTTCACCGGTGGTAATGGGTTTTACTTTCTTCCAATGGTCAATGTATTTGAAGATTATATTTTTAATCCTTTCATCTTCACAGGTTTTGAAAATTATGAACAAAATGTGTTGGGTCAGTGAGTCAAAGTAATCTGTAATTTCACTTGGTTTCTTATCAATATACTGTGGGATTGTTTTCAATGCTCTTTGGGTTTTAATGGCTGAATCACTAATAATCGCCGGAGTACGTAATCTCTTACAGATCGGTTTGGGGCTGGATTCGAGGTACATAAACCAGGTAAGGTAAGCCAACAAAATATTTATTTTCATTGTCCCATTGTAAGCAGGGATTTGCCATTCTGGTTCGACATTTGCTTTTAAGACAGTAAATAGTTTGTCTGCTATTACAGGGTTGATACTCAAATTTGGGTGAATTTGGGCTAATAACCCTAACTCCTCCAAGCGTACCAATGCGAGTCTTGGATCAGGTTCAACCATGATCAAGTTTAATTCATGTCGTAATCGATCACCAGACACCTGATTAATTAAATCTTTTGCTTCAAGTAATAACTGAAATGTTCGATCTTCGATCCTGAAATTGAACCGTTGTTCAAAACGAACAGCTCGGATCAATCTAGTCGGATCATCCACAAAGGATAAGGAGTGTAATACTTTTATATGGCCAGAAAGCAGATCCTCATACCCACCCCAAAAATCATAGAGTTCACCATAGTGGGAACCATCCAATCTCAAGGCTAAGGTATTGATTGTGAAATCTCGACGATGTAAATCCAGTTTGATACTACTTCGTTCTACTTGCGGCAAGGCAGTTGGAAAATCGTAAAATTCGGTACGGGCACTAATCAGGTCTAAGGTTTCAGGCAATGTATCAAGATCCGAATTTCCAAATTCCGCAGAAAGTTGAAATAAATGTTCTCTTATTTCACTGATGTGCCACTTTGCGGTTCCAAATCTTTTGTGAGTATTAACTTTCCCACCGAAAAAATTACTCAGACTTTTAGCAAATTGAATAGCGTCACCTTCTACGACAATATCAAAATCCAAAGAAGGTCGGTCGAGCAACAAGTCTCTAACAAACCCACCGACGATATAAATCGCAGTTTTCTGTTCCTGAGCCTGGTTTCCGATAGCTTTCAATAACGCACGAGCGGCCTTTGGTAAAACAGAATCCAATTTTCTGGAAAGATCTTTTTTATTTGATTGGTCGAATTTTGGCTTTCCAAGTGCTTTCAATAGATCTGTTCTGGTTACGATACCAATAATTGAATTATTCTTTAAGTCAATTACCGGGATTTGCCCCCAACCGGTTTCTGTCATGATCTGTTGGACTTTATCAAGTGGGTCGGTCGTGAGTACATAGATTTCACCGCTGTCCATTAAGCTCGCTGCAGGCAAGTTTAATTTATGCGAAATTGCTCTTTCTACACTCCTACGATTTAATAACCCGACGATTTTTCCTTTTGAAACTACAGGATAACCTTCATAGCCATACCGTTTCATTAATAATGATGCTTCTTCAGCACTTGTTTCCGGGGTGAGCAATAATGGTTTACTGGACATGATTTGAGAAGCAGTAATCGCGGGTTCGACCAACTTTTGTAATACTTCTATTAAGTCTTTATAGACAGCTTCCAGGGAAGGGTTGTTATCTTCTTGTTGGATTAAAGCTGCAGCAGCTCTTGGATGTCCTCCTCCACCAAATTTTTGGGCAATTTTTCCTACGTGAATTTGGTCAGTCGTTGAGCGTGCAACTATCCGTATCCCTTCTTGTGTTTTTACCACGAGAAATAATGCATCCGGATCTAATAAGTCACGTATTTTATGAGCAATGCTTGATATTTCCTCATCCAGATCAGAAGCATCTGCCATAGCTGTAACGATTCGATTTTGAGAAACCTCAAATTGTTCTGTTTTTAACAGTAAGCGATCGTATACAGTTCTTTGTTGATCTGACAATGGTGGATTAAGGTACTGGTTAGCGATCGCTAAGCTAGCTCCTTTGCTGAGTAGATAAGCGGCCGCTTCCAGATCTTTCGGGGTAGTGTTTGCATAGGATAACGATCCGGTATCCTCATATATTCCTAAAAGTAAAAGAGTGGATTGCAGAATGGAGAGATTCCCATTAAATTGCTTAAGATCATCCACCAGAATTGTTGCACAACTACCCGTATTAGCAAAAACCGTTGTCCAGTTTTCTGGAAGATTCTTCTTTTTTTGATGATGATCGATTACATGGACGTCAGTCCCTTTATGAATCCCTTTCAATGTAACCAACGATTGAGTGTCTACCAAGGTGATTCTGTCAATTTTTTGCGGCTTTACGTCTTTATAATGGTGCAATGGCAACTCATTGCCACATAAATCCAGGAAAGAACGAACATTCCGATTAATGCGATTTGGAAGGATTGCAATTGCATCTTCTTCCATAAGCGCGACTGCTGTGAGCGAGGCAATCGCATCAAAATCAGCTTGTTCATGAGTCAAGATAATATGCATAAATTGATTTTATCATTTTCTAAACTTATAATCCTATTAGTCAAGGAATGAAGGTTGCCTTTCATGAAGGTAGGTTGAAAAATGCAAAAACAAATGACACAAGAAGAAGTGCTGCGTTATTCAAGACATTTGCTGATGCCGCAGGTCGGTCTTTCCGGTCAAGTGAAATTAAAAAACGCATCAGTATTGATTGTAGGTGCTGGTGGTTTGGGCTCTCCAATATCAATGTATCTAGCCGCGGCGGGGGTTGGAAAAATTGGATTGGTAGATTTTGATGCAGTCGATGAAACCAATTTGCAACGTCAGGTAATTCATTCGACTAGCAAAGTTGGCATGCCTAAAGTTGAGTCAGCCAAAGCCTTTCTCGAAGATTTGAACCCTTTGATAGAAATTGTTCCATACCTTGATTTGATTTCTTCTGAGAATATTGAAGAGATAGCCGGGGATTATCAGATCATTATCGATGGTACGGACAATTTCAGTACACGTTATTTATTAAATGATTATTGTGTTTTCACCAAAAAGTCTTATGTGTATGGATCGATATTTCGGTTTGAAGGACAAATTAGTGTGTTTGACGCTCAACATGGGCCCTGTTATCGTTGTATATTTCCAACTCCACCACCTCCAGGAATTGTTCCGTCGTGTGGAGAAGGTGGAGTATTTGGGGTTTTACCAGGGACAGTTGGAACGATGCAAGCTACAGAGGTGATTAAGCAAATTCTTGGCATTGGCGAAAATTCAATTGGGAAACTCTTCCTTTATGATGCCTTTGATTTGACTCTGCAGTCCATAAAATTAAAGAAAAACCCAACCTGTAAAGTTTGTGGTGAAAATCCTGAAATTGTTACCTTAGAAGACACAGCCTTCTTCTGTGATACTCATCTTCCGGAAGAAACTTTTCAACAAGAATGGGGATGGAAGGTCCATGACTTAAAGAGTGCTATGGATCAAGGAAAAAGAATTCGGGTTATTGATGTTCGTGATCCGATTGAGCGGGAAATCGTCAGCATTCCAAAAAGTGAAAACATTCCTTATGAACGAATTACTAATGAAATTGTTCAAGATAATGAAATTCCGGTTATTTTTTACTGCCGAAATGGAATAAGATCAGCAAGAGCAACACAAAAACTGAGAAATGCTGGACTTAATAACATATTCAACCTGATCGGTGGTACCAACGCCTGGGTGAGGGAAATAGACAAAGAATCATTTTTATACTAGACGGGATTAAATACGATGAATAAAAATAAATCAATAATGGCAGTATTGGCACATCCGGATGATGAATCTTTTGGCATGGGAGGAACATTAGCAAAATATGCTCATGAAGGTACCGATGTTTATTTGATTTGTGCAACCAGAGGTGAAGTAGGTGAGATGGATGAGCAATATATGGAAGGATTCAATTCTCCAGCTGAAAGAAGAGAATATGAGTTGCGTTGTGCGGCAGATAATTTGGGATTAAAAGAAGTAATATTTTTGAATTATCGTGATTCAGGGATGTTAGGCTCAGACCATAACAATAATCCCAATTCCTTACATGCAGCAAATTTGGAATTGGTTGCAGACGACATTGTTAAGAGCATCAGAAAGTACCAACCAGACGTAGTGATTACATTTGATCCAATCGGTGGTTATCGACATCCAGACCACATAAAAATTCACCTGGCAACGGTAAAAGCTGTCGACCTGGCATGTGATGTAAATTACCAAGATGGTGAGAAACAACCACCTTATCAAATTAAAAAATTATATTTTCACAGCATACCAAAGAATTTTATTCGCATGACTGTAGCACTTTGGCGATTAATTGGGAAAGATCCTAGAAAATTTGGAAAAAACAAGGATATTGACCTTTTGTCGATTGCTGAAGTTTCATTTCCAACTCACGCGATCATTCATTATGAGAAATATGCTGCCATCCGAAATGAAGCCTCGGCTTGTCATGTCAGCCAGGGTGGAAGCCGTACCAGTGGTGGTTTGATGGGATGGTTGCAAAGAATTATGGGTAGTAAAGATCGCTTTATGAAAGTTATCCCTGAACCAAAACCAGGTGAGAAGATAGAGAACGATCTCTTCGAAGGGATATAAAAACAAAGAATGGCGATAGTCATTCTTTGTTTTGGTGTAATTTTTAGTTTTTTTCTATGAGAAATCCAAAGCACCATCTTTAAGGAAAATCCTTACATCCTGGCCGTCTTTGATTTCGGAAGTTAGCAATTTCATCGCGAGTGGATCCATAATCTCGCGTTGGATTGCTCTTTTTAAAGGTCGTGCACCAAAATTTGGATCAAATCCTACGTTTGACAGATAATCGTAGACTTCAGGTTCCAATGATATCGTCAACCCTCTTTCTCTTAGGCGGGTCATCAATAGGCCTAATTGAATTTTGATTATCTGATGTAAATCCTCTTTGGTAAGTCGATGGAAAACAATGATCTCATCAATCCGATTAAGAAATTCTGGGCGGAAATGGTTTTTTAGTATTTCCTGAATTTGATCACGATTGATAGTATCGTTTTGGTACCACATTTCCCCACCCAGATTACTGGTCATAATCACTACTGTATTCTTGAAATCGACTGTTCGACCATGTCCATCCGTTAACCTGCCATCATCAAGTAGTTGCAATAAAATGTTGAATACTTCTGGATGGGCTTTTTCTATTTCATCGAATAGAATGACAGAATATGGTCTGCGGCGAACAGCTTCCGTTAATTGACCGCCCTCATCATATCCTACATAACCTGGAGGAGCTCCAACCAGGCGGGACACAGTGTGTTTTTCCTGGTATTCACTCATGTCGATACGAACCAGGGCTCTTTCATCATCGAATAAAAACTCAGCCAACGCGCGAGCTAGTTCAGTTTTCCCTACGCCGGTGGGTCCTAAGAAAATAAAAGAACCAATTGGCTTGTTAGGATCCTGTAAACCTGCCCTGGCTCGTCTCACGGCATTGGAAACAGTGTTGATTGCTTCATTTTGACCAACCACTCTTTTATGTAGTTCTTCTTCGAGATGAACTAATCGTTGCATTTCTGCTTCTAATAATCTTGTTACGGGAATTCCTGACCATCGAGAAACTACCCCAGCGATTTCTTCCGCATCCACTTCTTCTTTAAGCAATGGAGTTTCACTTTGTGTCTCCTGAATCTTCATTTCAGCATCAGCTCTTTTTTCCAGCAATTCTCTTAAGGTTCCATAGCGTAATCTGGCAGCCTTTTCTAAATCCGAAACCCTCTCCGCTTTTTCAATTTCGAGGTTGGTTTCTTCAATTTTCTCCTTAATTTGTTGCAACTCTGAAATTGCTTTCTTCTCAAAATTCCATCGGGCAGTTAATTGACTTGATTCTTCCTTCAAATTTGCGAGATCCTGTTCAATTTTCTTTTGTCTTTCTTTGCTGGCTGAATCTTTTTCTTTGCTTAATGCTTGTCTTTCAATTTCCAATTGCATAATTTCCCGATCAATTTCATCCAAAGCCTGTGGTTTTGAATCAATTTCGGTACGCAACCTTGCTGCAGCTTCATCAATCAGGTCGATTGCTTTATCCGGAAGTTTTCGATCAGTTAGATAGCGATTGGACAAGGTGGCGGCTGCTATGACTGCCGGATCGGTGATACGGACACCATGATGGACTTCATATCGATCCTTTAGTCCACGTAAGATACTAATGGTGTCTTCTACTGATGGTTCCTTGATCAATACAGGTTGAAATCGGCGTTCAAGAGCAGCATCTTTTTCCACATGTTTGCGATACTCATCCAGGGTTGTTGCACCAACCAAATGTAATTCACCACGGGCAAGCATAGGTTTGAGCATATTTCCGGCATCCATGGCTCCTTCAGCCGCACCAGCACCTATGACTGTATGCATCTCATCAATGAAAAGAATAATTTCACCTTCTGCACTTTGAATTTCTTTCAACACAGCTTTTAATCGTTCTTCAAATTCACCACGATATTTAGCTCCAGCGACCAATGCACCCATATCAAGTTGGAATAATGTTTTGTTCTTCAAGCCTTCTGGCACATCCCCTTTTACGATCCGCTGCGCTAATCCCTCGACCACTGCTGTTTTTCCTACTCCAGGATCACCAATGAGGGCAGGATTATTTTTACTTCTTCGAGAGAGAATCTGGATGATTCGACGGATTTCTTCGTCCCTGCCTATTACAGGATCTAATTTCCCCTGACGAGCCATCGAAGTTAGATCCCGTCCGTATTTTTCAAGTGCCTGGTAGGTTTCCTCCGGGTTTTGTGAAGTAACCCGTTGGCTTCCTCGTACTTCAACCAGAGCTTTTAAGACAGCATCTTTAGTGATCCCCATTTGTTTGAGAAATGAAGCTTCGGTACTTTCAGTGAGTGCTAATAAAAAATGTTCCGTTGAAACATATTCATCTTTCATTCCTTTAGCGAATTTTTCGGCACTATTTAAAGTATCATTTGCCGGTTTAGATAAACCAACCTGGGAAGTATTACCAAATACCTTAGGGCGATTATCAAGGGATTTCTGGATCTCTTCCCGAATGGCAATTAATGATCCGGATATTCTTGTGATGACAGAGGGAACAATGCTCTCATCCTGACGGATTAATGCAGCTAGTAGATGAATATTCTCAATCGTTTGATGATTATTTTCCTGAGCGATTTGTTGAGCATTTAGGATCGCTTGTTGAGCTTTCTCTGTAAATTTATCCAAATTCATATTCAATCTCCTGTAATGCTAATTGTTCAGTTTCATTGTAATGATCAAATATCAGTGAAAGATTAACGGTGAGTAAGAATCTTATATGATTGAATAGAATTCTTATCCTAACTAAAGCTTGATCACCGCACCACAAAATTCACAGGTAATTTCGTCCATCCCTCTAATAATCTTTACATTGATCGTACCACTACACTGTGGGCAAACTGTTGGAGCATTTTTGATCTTATTCAGCACTTCCTGGTCAACTTCCTTAACACGATTGTTATCAAAATCACCAGACAGAACCTTGTTGATTAATGCTTTCCATTCCTCACAATCTTGACCTTGAAGATGGAATACAGCTTTGGAATATTGAGCTCCAGCGCTTAAATCTATATCCAAAAAGTCCTGGTTTTTGAAAATTCCCTGTTTGGAGGTTGAGATGTTTCCAATATATTTTAATGGAATGTCAACCAGAATTTCCTGAATTAATTCTCTTTCGCGAGTGATGAAAAGGAATTTTTTAGTAGCAACCTCTTGCTTTTGTTCAAAGATTATTCTTTGGTCAGTCAAAAATAGGATCCCTTCCGGATCATCTTTATCTTTATCCCCATCTCTTGTCCAGGTACTTTTTACACCCATTATGATGAATTCATGGGGATAGAGTTTCAAGTTTGATAATTCGAATTCTTTTACTGTCCATTCGATATTTGTGAGATTCTTAAGGAATATATTAAGATCCCTTTCAAAAGAATCGTACATTCCACGAAACATTCTTTCGGAGGCTGTAATTTTTTCTGTCAAGGTTTTTATTTGAACATCCAAGGTGTTAAGCAGCGGTCGAGAAATACTCACATTATTTACACTGGATGACACTCTTACCAATTGATTTTCAATCGAACTAATCTCAGGTTTGAGAGAATTTCGCTCCTGAGTTAATTTAAATTTTAAATTTGTGAATATTGGTTGCCATTTCTTCAAAAAGTCTTGTGCATTATTTTCTAAATTTTGATCAAAAATATAATTCCTTTTCCTAAGTTCACTTATTCTCCTGGAAAGACCTGTAACTTTTGTATTTATGTCTTCCATTTGATCTGACAAAGAAGAAAGATTCACTTTGGTCTGAAGGGAATTCACTTCCCTTTGTCTACTGGCTAAATCTTTTTTTAATTGTTCAGCCGGGGATATTGGTGTTTGATTTTTGCCCATTTTTTCCTCTCAATTGTTGTTGGGATTGGATCTTTCAAATGCAATTTGAAGATTAGTCCAAAATTGATTTTGATATTCTTCATTCCAGCGAGCTAGAAATTGATTATGTAAATCAATTTTTTTGTTCAATATTTTTTCTTTAAGATCAGAAATTCCTGGTTTTATAAAATTAATAGGACCTGTTTGACCATAAAATTTCTTGATCCTTTTGGTTTCTTTTTCAATGAATTTATCTATTTCAACCAACCAGACATCACAATCATGAATCTCACCCAAATCATCCTGGAATTTTTTAAATGTTGCAACGAATGTTTCTAACTCAGGAAGAAGTGGTTGATATAGTTCTACTGTGTATCGCAAATTCTTCATAGCAATCCTTAAGTTATGAAGAGCTTCAATATTTTCTGGGTTGGATAAAAAAGGAAGATATGAAAAACAATTTCTTGTGAGGTTTGTAACTTCATTTTTTCCTAGAATGAAAAGAGATTCCGGAGGAGAAAAAGACTCTTGATCCATAGGATTTTCTTTAATAAATTGTTGTATTTCATGTAAGGTTTTGGATTTCTCAAACTCCAAAATGATGGACTTAACTAATCCTTGAAATTTCTCCCTTTTTTGTTTTTTTCTGAGAAGTAATCTTTGCAATCCAGCAAGATTCTTTTGATTATCTGATTGAGAAATTTCTTTTTCTAAAAATAAAATTTGGACATCCAAGTCGCGCACATTGGTTAAATTATTTGTCAATTTTCTCATCGATGCAAACCATTTTTTACCGGATTTCTTCCCAATGAAAGAAGCAAACAGTGAAATTGTGTTCCTGATCCTTCGAGACATTACCCTGGTATGGTGTAGAAACTCAATGTTTTCTTCATACACCAACCCCTCGATTTGATTTTCAAGATAGGTAATCTGGTTTTTTAACAAATCTGCTACATATGATTTAATAATTAGTTTTTCAGAAGTTTCCAAAATATCTCCTTTCGGATTCCTGCATTAAATTATGCATTAAAAGACGTATTTTTCAAATCAATTACAACTACGGACCTAAAACTCTCAACCGTTTATGAATAAATTAACGCTTAGTATCCATTACCAAAACCAAACGCAGTTATATATTTTTAAATGTTTACTATTATTATGATTGTTAACAAAGAGGATAATATTGTTAACACATTAATGAAATTCATGAATTAGAATCAAATTGAAAAGTTTAGAAGAAAGATCTAAACTTGTTTTGGAGAAAAGATGAATGAAAAGATCTTAATCGTCGAAGATGAGATCTCATTACAAGAGACTCTAGCTTACAACTTAAAGAAACATGGTTTTGATGTATTAGTTGCCGGGGACGGCCAGACAGCTTTGGAATTAATGAGAAAAAACAAACCAGATCTCATTCTTCTGGATATTATGTTGCCCGGAATGGATGGTTTTGAGGTTTGTAGAAGAATTCGGACTGAATTTAGCACCCCAGTACTTATGTTAACTGCAAGAGATGATGAAATTGATAGGGTGGTAGGGTTAGAAGTCGGCGCTGATGATTATTTAACCAAACCTTTCAGTATGAGAGAACTTTTAGCCAGGGTTAAAGCAATGTTACGGCGGATTCATATCATTCGGGAGGAATTAAGATCAATCCAACAAAATCAAGATAAATCCACCCTAATCGAAATTGGAAATCTAAAAATTGATATTGCTCGTCGAGAAACGCGCATGAATGACAAGGTTGTAAACCTGAAGCCAAAGGAATTTGATTTACTTTTATACCTGATTCGACATAAAAATCAAGCTCTGACAAGGGATCATATTCTTGAATTTGTGTGGGGTTGGGAATATATTGGTGATAGCAGAACAGTTGATGTTCATATACGATGGTTGCGGGAGAAAATTGAATCAGATTCTTCTCAACCAACGAAAATCATTACGGTGAGAGGGACAGGATATCGGTTTGAGGGTTAATCAATGAGAAATTCATTATTATTTCGAATTGCCAGCCCTTATATTGTCTTAATACTTTTTCTCGTCGCTGGAATAGGGGTTTATTTAAATTTTTTTATAAAATCCAATCTATTATCTGCCCTTGAACATCAATTAATGATTGAAGCGAACATGCTTTCTGATCAAATTGATTTTTATGTGACAGAAAATAAATTTAATGAAGAATTTGATTCAATCATCGAACGAAATTCAGAACTTACGGAAGCCAGAATCACTATTATCAATAAGGATGGGGAAGTTATTAGGGATACTGAGGTTAACTCCACTCAAATGGAGAATCACTTAAACAGACCCGAGGTTATAAATGCAATAAACCTTGGGTTTGGCAAAGATATTAGATTAAGTAACAGCACCAATCGTGAATATATCTATGTCGCAGCACCAATAGAAAATGCCAATGAAGAGATTATTGGGATATCAAGACTTTCAGTTCCTATGGCGGATTTCTCCAATAGACTATTATCTTTTCAATTAATAATTTTGTTATTCACATTCATCATTATTGTTATTGCAATTTTTATTTCTTTTAAAATCACTCAAAAAACATTAAAACCTTTACGAAATTTGATAGATGCAATGAATGAAGGTGATCAGGATCAATTTATGGTTGTTGGTCCAAACCAAAAAAAAGACGAAATTGAAAAATTAAGTGAATTGATTTGGAATCTTACTTCTAAATTAAAACAACAAAATCAGGAAATTACCCAGGAACAAAAAAAACTTTCAGCTGTCCTTAATCATATGACAGACGCAGTTATCATTGTTGACGAGGGTGGGACTGTTAAACTATTCAATCCAGCTGCTAAGAAAATGTTTCAAAAAGAAGAAGAATTTCCTTCTGAAAAAACTGTAGTTGAATTTATTCGAAATCACCAAATTTATGAATTAATTAAAGATTGTCAAAAAGAACAAATTCAGAAAGAAATCTCATTAGACATTAATCGAAATAAGATGTTTGTGCATGTGATTGCCAAACCGCTGGATGAAATTTACAACAACGCAGTCCTCTTAATCATTCAGGATTTCACAAGGATAGATCGACTTGAAAAGGTAAGAAGGGACTTTGTTAGCAACGTTTCTCACGAATTACGAACACCAATAGCTTCCATAAAAGCACTGACAGATACTTTGCAGGAAGGAGCTTTGGATGATCCTCCTGCTGCGAGAAGGTTTCTTCAAAGAATGAATATTGAAATTGACAACCTTACACAAATGGTTCAAGAGTTATTAGAATTATCAAAAATTGAGTCTGGAAGAATTTCATTAAAAAAATCTCTAATTCACCCTTATGGTTTGGTTACCAACGTGGTTGAAAGAATGGTTGTACAAGCAGAGAGATCCGGTTTGAGTTTATTTTTTAACATTCCAGAGAATATTTCTTCCATTTATGTTGATCCAGATAGAATCGGGCAAGTTTTTGTTAATCTAATCCATAATGCCATTAAATTCACAGAGCCAGGAGGATCAATCAAAGTTGATGTGAATGAAAATCAAACAGAGGTTGTATTCTGCATAAAGGATAATGGGATAGGGATAGAAAAAGAGTTTCAATCCAGAATTTTTGAGCGGTTCTTCAAAACTGATCGCGCCAGAACAAGTGATGGGACAGGTCTGGGTTTATCCATTGTCAAACATATCATAGATGCACACAATGGAAAAATTTGGCTTGAGAGCGAATTAGGTAAAGGAAGTGCCTTTTTCTTTTCCATACCTAAAAATTAATATTCTGTAGGAAATTACAAGGTTAGAATTGGAAAAATTGATCTTAACCAATTTATTTAGCAATTTGGAAAAAAACAACTGATTGATCTAATTTAAATCCAATTCGTCTTCTTCATCGTCCACTTCTAATTCCATTAACTCACCAGTGGCAATAAAGACTGTTCTTTCACAGATATTTGTAACCCGGTCTGCAAGACGTTCTAGATTGTGACCAACCCACATTAATAAATTTGCATTATCTACATTTTGAGGATTCTTCATCATTAAATCTACTGCTTGATGATAAATATCTTCATACAATCGATCGACTTCATCATCTTCATAAGGTATCTGTGAGGCAGTTTGGGCATCTTCATTAATAAAAGCAGTTAAGGATTTGTGCAACATGGCTACGGATAATTCAGCCATTTTTTCAATATCATTAATTGGAATTCTCAAATCCACTTTTTCTAATTTCACTGCAACTTTCGCGATCCCTTTAGCATAGTCACCCATTCTTTCTAATTCGCTAATTACATCCAACATCGAAGCCAATTGCCTCAAATCACGTGCCATGGGTTGCTGGGTTGCAATAACGATCAATATTGCATTTTCAATGGAGAATCTTTTGTCATTAAGCTCAATATCATGTTGATAAACTTGTTTCGCTAAATTGGAGTTTTTTTGTTTCAAAGATTGTACGGATTTGATCACCGCGTCTTCCACCATACTACCGAGAAGAAGTACTTCATCCTTGATATTTTGAATCTTTTGAGAAAATAATTTTCTGGCCATAATCACCTTTCAGTAAACAACTATCCAAAAATTCCCGAAATATAATCTTCTGTTATTTTTTCTTTAGGGTTGGTAAATATCTTTTGGGTAACATCGTGTTCAACCAAATAACCTGCACGATTGGGATTCATATTAAAAAAAGCTGTATAGTCTGAAGCACGTGCAGCTTGTTGCATATTGTGCGTTACAATCACGATTGTATATTTTAGCTTTAGATCCTGCATTAATTCTTCAATTTTCAAAGTAGCAATTGGATCTAATGCAGATGCGGGTTCATCCATGAGAATGATCTCTGGTTCGACTGCAAGTGCTCTGGCAATACATAAGCGCTGTTGTTGTCCTCCGGATAAACTTAAGCCAGATTTAGATAAATCATCTTTGACTTCTTCCCATAAAAAAGAGTCGATAAGACTTTTTTCAACGATTTCATCTAATTGGTTTTTGCTTTTAATTCCATGAGCCCTTGGTCCATAAGCTACGTTCTCATATATTGATTTTGGAAATGGGTTAGGGCGTTGGAAAACCATTCCTATTTTTTTTCTTAGGGTAACCGGATCTAGTTCGAGAATGTTTTCATCATCGAGAATTATTTCCCCATTCATAGAAACTGAAGCTATTAAGTCGTTCATGCGGTTGAATGACCTAATAAAAGTGCTTTTTCCACATCCTGACGGGCCGATGATCGCTGTAATTTGGCGTTCGGGAATGTCAAAATTTATGTCTTGTAAAGCCTGGAATTTACCATAAAAAAAATTAAAATTTCGAACTGAAATTTGAATTTTCATAGTATTAACATCAATCATTTTTTTCCTTTATTGCTAATTTTATCCTAATCACTTCTTTAAACTGCTCAAATAATCAATTACTCAAAGATTTTACCAATACTACGGAAAGAATGGTTCAAATTAATGTTAAGGTAATGTAAACAATTCTTTAAATGTTAACAAAATTTGAGAAAGAATCCATTAAATCACCTTTACCAGCATCAATTGTTAACAATCGAGAGAAAGTTGTTGACGAACTATTAACCTCCTCTTAAATGGCAGTTAAAGTTTGACGGTTATCCTTGAAACATAATCAAAACGCAAAATAATAAAAGGAGAAAATAGAATGTTGCGTAAGAAATTTATTGTTGTGTTCATGGTATTGATAATTTCGTCATTAGTGATGACTGCCTGTAGTGGGTCAACCGCCACCCCCGAACCCAGTCAACCAGAGTCGGACCCAATAGAAAGCTCTGACAATGGATCGACCACAGAGCAAAATACTGAATCTGATTTGTCTACTATTGAAGGGGACGTGATCGCTGATGGATCGAGCACTGTATTTCCAGTGACTACCGCTGTAGCAGAGGAATTTGCACTGGTAGCACCAAATGTTCGTGTGTCGGTTGGTCTATCAGGAACCGGTGGTGGGTTCAAGAAATTCTGCATTGGAGAAACCGATATTAGTAACGCTTCCCGACCTATCAAAGATGAAGAAATTGAATTATGCCAATCAAATAATATTGAGTTTGTAGAATTCCTGGTTGCATTAGATGGGTTGACAGTTATGGTCAATCCAGAGAATGATTGGGTAACAGAATTATCTGCAGAGCAAATTGCTGCTTTGTTAGGTGCTAGCAGCACTATCACCAAATGGTCAGATCTTGATCCCAGTTTTCCAGAAGAAGACATTTTGTTCTTCATTCCTGATCCAGATTCCGGAACCCGTGATTATATGACAGAGGTTGTAGAAGGAGTTAGTGGTGATGAGGATCTTCGACAAGATGAAAACACTACATTTTCCAGTGATGATAACGTCCTATTAGATGGAATCGCCAATGAAAAATATGCCTTTGGGTTCTTTGGATATGCCTATTACATCAACAACAAAGATAGTGTAAGAGCAGTTCCGATTGTCAATGAAGCTGGTGATGCTGTACTACCCAGTGATGGGACTGTTCAGGATGGAACCTACAATCCATTATCACGACCTCTCTTCATCTATCTCAATCAAAATAGTTTGACAACAAAACCACAAGTTGTAGAATTTGTACGCTTCTACTTTGGACCTGATGGGGGACCAACGATCATGAGTGATGTTGGTTACAGTTTGCCTCCAGATGGATCTTACGAAGCGAATTTGGAATTACTTGAAAATTCCATTAACTAAGATTATTGACCAATTCCTTCAAAGAGAGACAGGTGCATTTGCACCTGCCTCTCAATGTATGGAGCTTGATAAAAAAAATGAGGATTTTCTTTATGATCAAAACTCAGAATCGGTCGTTTTACACAAACTCATTTTGGAATAAAACAAAAATACGGAATATTAAAGAAAAAATCATTGCCATTTTACTTTTTGGTTGTGGAATTTTTTCCATTCTTGTCACCGTTGGAATTATTGTTACCTTATTTTCAGAAGCAATCGCATTTTTCTTTAGACCTGAAGTGGATCTATTAACCTTTCTCACAGGAACCAATTGGAGACCTTTAGCTTCGAACGTCGTTCCTGAGAATTTTGGAGTTCGGCCCTTGATCAGGGGGACATTAATAATTGCGGTTATCGCAGGGGCAATTGCCATGCCACTTGGTTTAGGAAGTGCAATTTATTTAAGCGAGTATGCCTCTGACAGAGTTCGAAGTCTCCTTAAACCTTCTTTGGAGGTTTTGGCAGGGATTCCAACTGTTGTTTATGGATATTTTGCCTTATCTTTTATCACACCAATTCTCAAGAATTTATTGGAGAAGAACTTTGGAATAGATGTAAGTTTTTTTAATGCCTTTAGCGCCGCAGTTGTCGTTGGCATCATGATAATCCCAATGGTCGCGTCCATAAGTGAAGATGCCATGCGAGCAGTTCCTCGTTCATTAAGAGAGGGTGCATACGCACTTGGTGCGACTCGATTTGAAGTGGCAACCAAAGTTGTTGTCCCAGCGGCATTGAGCGGAATTATTTCTGCTTTTATCATCGGTATATCAAGGGCGGTCGGGGAAACGATGGCAGTGACAATTGCAGCTGGAGCAACACCTAGAATGACACTTAATCCACTAGAGAGTGTCCAAACTATGACTTCATTTATTGTTCAAGTTAGTTTTGGTGATGCTCCAGCAGGATCCATTAACGGACAATCAATTTTTGCAGTCGGAGCTACTTTGTTTGTTATGACATTTGTGATGAATATTATTAGCGGTATTGTTTTAAAACGATTTCGGGAGGTATATGATTGATGGAACAAGCAAAATCATTAACCTTAGGTACTGAAAAATACAAAGAAAATATTTCAAAAAGAAATAAAGCAGAAAAGATTTTCAATATCGTCTTGTTGTTTTCTGTTCTTTTTGGTTTGTTTATGTTAACAATATTATTGATTGATATTGCTATTGAAGGATTTGATTGGGTTCGACCTGAGCTATTCAATAATTATCATTCGCGGAAACCAGAAAATTCAGGGATGAAGTCTGCAATCGCTGGAAGCATTATCGTAATCGGTTTGACAGGATTGCTCAGTTTTCCTATCGGAGTTGGAGCAGCAATTTATTTGGAAGAATACGCTCCTAAAAATAAATTGACCGATTTTATCAATCTAAACATCAATAATCTGGTTGGTGTTCCTTCCATCGTTTATGGAATGCTCGGATTGGTTGTATTTGGTAGGATGTTTGGTTTATTTTCTAAAGATAGCTGGTTGGTAAATTTCTTGAATATCCCCATTGAGAGTGGGGCAATCGGTGGATGGAAATTTGATCTATTTGGGCTGCCATGGCTTGAAATTCATCTGCCATTTGGTCGTAGTATGGTAGCTGGGGCATTAACAATGAGTTTATTAATCCTTCCTGTAGTCATCATTGCTGCAAGAGAAGCAATCCGTGCAGTACCTCCTTCAATTAGGGAAGGCGGGTATGCATTAGGAACTACAAAATGGCATATTATTAAAACTTTAGTGTTCCCGATTGCATTTCCAGGAATCCTGACTGGAATGATCTTGTCTCTTAGTCGGGCAATCGGTGAAACTGCTCCTCTCATTATTATGGGTGCATTCACCTATGTACCTTTCTTACCAAAATCTGTTTGGGATCAGTTTACTGTGATTCCTATTCAAATCTACAATTGGATTACCTTACCTCAGGCTGAATACAGGGTTCATTTAGCCGCAGCAGGGATATTGGTACTTTTATTAATATTGTTCCTAATGAATGGAATAGCAGTTTATTTGAGAAAGAAATTCGAAATCAAATGGTAAATAATATGACAATTACTTCAAACTTCCAATCCTTTTCAATCAATTTTCACAAAGATCTAACAGTTATATCTGCCAACCAATTGAATATTTCGTATAGTGGCAAGTTGGTTGTGGAAAACTTCAATTTACAGGTACCAAAAAACAAAATCACTGCTTTAATTGGCCCTTCTGGATGTGGAAAAAGCACTATTATTCGTTCCTTTAATCGCATGAATGACATCATTCCAGGTTTTTCCTTAGAGGGAGAAATAAACTTCAAAGGAAAGAACATTTACGCAACGTCTGAAGATCCTGTTCGAATTCGTCGTCAAATTGGTATGGTCTTTCAAAAGCCGAATCCATTTCCAAAGAGTATTTATGAAAATGTTGCTTTTGGAGCAAGAATCAATAAATATCAAGGTGATTTTGACGAATTAGTAGAGAATAGTTTAAAACAAGTCGTATTATGGGATGAAGTAAAAGACAAATTACATCAAAGTGCTTATGCCTTATCTGGAGGACAACAACAACGGTTTTGTATTGCCAGAGCGTTAGCGGTCTCACCAGAAATTTTATTAATGGATGAAC
>CAYSFA010000030.1:0-20879 GCA_964430025.1 uncultured Anaerolineaceae bacterium
CTTTCACACAACTGTCTGCCAAATAAATATTTCTCATTTTGTAATGCTGACACAATCAATTGGATGATTGTCCCACGTGAGATATTTTGTTTTTGATTTAGGTATGTTGAATTCATGAAAATCTCCTAAGCAGTGTGAACCAAATTTAGTGCGACAACGCCTGCGAGTTGGCGTCTTATGCTTGTATCTCTCGGGGACAAATCAGAAGCGATTCTTAACATTTTTTCAGCTCCGAGATAATCCTTCAAATCACGCAATAAAATACCGGATTTGTAATATGGCATAGGATTCTTATCATCTCTGGAACATGCTTCTTTGTAAGCATTTAATGCTTTTTCAGGCTCATTTTGTTCAAAGTAGATGTCTCCCATTTCTATCCAGGCTTCCATATCACGATTGTCGATTTGAACTGATTTTGAGAAATGATCTAGTGCTTGATCTAAATGTCCTTGTTCTTTTGCCAATATTCCCAGTAATTTATGAACACTGGATTGGTTTGCATCGATTTTCAAACTTTTTCTTGCAACTTTTTCAGCTGAATGAAAATCCTGTAGATCGGTATACAACTCGGCTAACAAATTCAAAGTCTTCGTATCGCCTGGATATTTCTGGGTTAATTCTGATGCAATCATCAATCCTTCAGAATGGTTTTTCAAATTCTTGAGGTTATTTACCTTTTCAATTAATAAACCTTTATTGTTTGGGCATACTTGTAAACTTTTATTTATTTCTTTTATTGCTTCCTGGTATCTTCCAGTTTCTCGAAGGATGATTGCATTAAGTAAATGGGCCTTTTCATTGTTTGGATCCATCATGAGGATTTCCTGAATTTTAATGAGAGCTTGTTCGGATTTTCCATCAAGATATTTAGCCCAAGCTTCAATATAATCAATGTCAAAGGATTTTTGTCCAAATGCTTTAGCTTTTTGGATTTGATCCTTTAGTCCATCCAACGATTTCTCGTTGATAAATGCATTTGCTTTGAGCAGATGAAGTTTCATTGAAGGTGAAATTTTCTGTTGGAATTCGTCTAATAAAAGTAATGTCTCCTGGGATTTGTTATTTTCCATCAAAAGATCTGCGAATTGATAAATGAATTCCTCTGGATTTTGTTCACGATGAATTATCTCGATCCAATAAGCTTCCGCTTTATCCAAATTCCCAGCTTTTTGGTTCAATTTGGCTAAGCGAACCAGCCAATTATTCTCCATTGGCCACACACTGATAGCTTTTTCGCCAAACTCAATTGCTTCTTCCAACTGTGCGTTTTGTTCAAAAAGATGAGAGCACATTGTCAACCAGATTGGATCATCCGAAGTACTGCTATTGATGATCGCATTGACAACCTCTGCAGATTGCCCACGATGGTTAGTTAGATAAAACGTGAATTCGACTGGTTTACAGTGATGATTGTTTATATATTCTTCTACAATTCCGATCTGGCTTTCCTTCATCAATTCATCAATCAAAACATATTTAACAAAATCTGGAAGATTGGGAGATTGAAGTAAGTTGTTTGAGGTGGTGGTTTCATTCTGATAGATTAGGTTAGCTAAAGAGAGGAGTATCCGAATAGCTTTTGTCTGACCAAATTTTTCAATTTTCCCGATAATCATTTTGAAATTTGAATGGTCATTTACCTCGTTTTCAATAATGACGCTCTTGTGGTCACTGATTTCGAACAAATTGAATAGCTCATTGATTTTTTTGTAGGAAAAATTTACTGCTAGTCTAAGATAGGCTTCTTCAACAGTGGTGAATTTCGGAGACTTCCCATCTTGATACCCCAACAAGTTCTCTAAAGATTTGAAATCATAAAGTCTCCAGGTCAACAAGATCATTAACCTCTGGGTAATAGAGTTCTTAAGATCTACATATTCAGTTCGGTATTGATTTGAAGGTAGCTTCTCAGAATACTGAAGACTATTCTTAATCTCTACAAACAATTCTTGAGCATCGGTAAACCTTCCTTGGTCAATTAGTTGATGAGCACTCAACATTTTCCATAATTCAGAGGCTTCTTTTGGTTCTTTTATAGTCAATTTGTAATCTCGACCACTCAAGTATGCACACGTGTATTCCAAAGCTGCCGCAAACTCTTCAGTTTTTTGCCAATCCTTTTCTTTCGCAGAATTTTTAAGTTTTAGGAGATAATCCGATGCCAGATCAAAATCTGTTAATTGAACCGCATTCTCTGCACCCCAAATATAGTTCCAAAGGTTGTCAGGATTGACTCTCACCATCCGATTAATTACCTCCAAACTATGATCAAAATCATGCAGGTAATTGTATGCTTTTGTGAGATAGGAATATGTTTCTAGTTCATTTGTAATTCTCAATAACCACGCTTCGGGAATGATTGATTTCGTTGCCAATTCTTTGATAGAAAATTCAATATTTTCTTTCGGCAAAATCAGACTGTTTTCAAATGCACTTACCGAAGCAGCATAATCACCTAAGTGAAATAAAGTGTATCCTTCCAGTGAGGAAACCACGTGATTATTGATTCCATAACTCTTTACTTGTTGAATTTCTGATAAACCTTTTGTCCAGATTGCGTTAACCAGCAGGAGATAGATTTTTTCAAATTTCCTGATTTTTACATCTATCTCATTCTTGGGAGTGGAAAGTTTTATGAACCAATTTAATGCTTCCTGGTTTTTCTCCATTCTTAACAATGCGATCACTGCTTTTAAGATGTCTTTATCTCCGATGTCATTTGAATCATTCAGGTTGTTAATCAATTCATATGCTTCTTCAATTTTTCCATTAGCAATGAAAATTTCTGCTAACCTGATATTTGCTTGAAAATTATCAGGTTCAAAATGAAGCATTTGTTGAAGACCTTTGATTTCCTTCTCAGGTTTTCCCATAATTCTCATAAAATCTGAATACCATAATAAATTTTCAACCTGTGTAGAACCCAACTCATAAATTTCTTCTGCTTTAGATTCTGCTTTATCATTCAACTTTGCAGAGTAATATGCTTCTGTACATTTTTGTTTGATCCCTAAATGTTGTGAATTTAATTGACTTGCTTCTTCTAATGCTGCAATCCCACTGTCCAATTCATTCAAAGTGATTTTGGCCAATCCAAACCCAGCATATGCACGCCACAACAGATTGGATAGATCATTGTCTTCTTTGAAAATATTAATGATTTTTCCATAAAGCGAATTTGCGGCTTCAATTTCCCCAGTCAAATAATACACTTCACACAATAACATCTGTATGTATTTGGATTCTTCATGTTTTTCTTCTAATAGGTGTTTGATGTATTTTTGACTGATGAGTAAATTGTTTATCACATTATATTTACCATCAGTCGGAAGGAATTTATCCTTTTGATCTCCAAGAAGAACCTGCACATAAACCCAAATTCTTTCGATTGGTACAGTTGATATATTGGAGTTTATGGCGATTTCAAATGCTGCTAATGCTAAATCACGATTTTGTTTTTCAACTTGTCGAATTGCATCCAAATAAGCAATCTCTTGATCCTTAGTCCATTTCATGCGAGCCTGGTTCAGTATTGTGTCAGCTTCATCAGAGCGGCCAAGTGTTTGAAGTGTTCTAATTAGATATCTTGTATAGATCGGTTGATTTGGATTTAATGCATTCGCTTTCCGTATGTAGGGAAGAGACTCGGCAATTAATTCTTGATCCAGGCATAGTTTTGACAATTTGAAATTAATCTCATCTGAATCCGGTATGGCAATTACTGCAGTTCGAAGTGTTTCCATCGACTTTTCAATCATACCCATTTCCAAATAAACATCACTCAAAACAATCCATCCATCAGCAAGCGAGGGTACCTGTCTTGTTGTATTTTCAAGCAAGATTCTGGCTGCTTCGAATTCACCACGCTTGTAATGTAATTTTCCCTGGAGAATATCAATCTCTAATTGATCTACTCCTTCATCCGACATTTTCTTTAAAATGACCTGGGTATCATCAAATTCCTCTGCATTTAAAGCAGAATTTGCATATTGCACCCAATCATCTTGCGATAATTTGAATTGTTTTGAATAATCTTTCCATTCCAAAAATAAAGCTTTCCAGTTTGAAGAGCTTTTCAACACCTTGAAAATGTTTTTATACACATCTGGTTGATGAGGATTATCAATCAAGGATGTTTTTAATTCCTGGTATGCCTGGTCGAATTTCTCCACAGAGATCATGGCACTAATATATTCATTTTTAAGGGCGGTTCGAGACATTGGTAATGAATACAGGAATGTAATATATTCCGCTGATAAACCATCCAATCCTACGGAATTTAAAGCATCAATAATTTGTTTGTGATTTAAACGAGAAAGGTAGGATAAAGTATCTGGAGAAGGCCAACTATCAGTAATTTTATCCAGCCAAAGTCTGAATTGGTTCGTTGCGATTTCTCTTGCTTTTATAACTTCACCTCTTTTATGAGTCTCATTCGCGAAATCCAGGATGGAAATTATTCCTTTTGAGAATTGAGTTTCATTGCCTAAAGGTTTGCTTGCTGTATTTTGATTTCTGAAAATCAAATCTTCGAAATATGGCTCATTTTGATAAATTGAGAAATCATTTGGAGTGGGAGAAGAACCACCATCCAATAAATTCATGTCGATAAATCGAAGGATGTTTTTAATTTTTTCTCTCGCGAATTTCAAGTTGGTCTTCGTTTGTAATTGCGAACCATCCAATTGATGGACAAATGCATTTAATATTTGATTTTTATAGGTTGAATCAAATAAATTCTTTTCTTCCAAATCTTGGGAATCGTCCACAAATAATCCGGCTGAAAGAATTCTTGACTCAGAAATTGCAGCTCTCAATTCATCATTTAAATGAGGTAATTGAGCAACCCAGGATTGAACAAAAGCAATCTTGTTATCGATTGTTAGTTTTTCAGCTAAAGCAACAGCTTTACATGCTTTTTCTTTATGGGAAAGAAATTGCACAGACAACATGTGATTTACAAAACTAATTCCTAAATATGGATCATATTCGTTGATGAGAGAAACCAGCAAATCTTCTTCATAATCAAGAAAACTAAATAAGATCGCTAAACTTGTTCTCCAATTGGTTAAGACTTTTTTACGTGGTTGTCTCGAGGATATTTCCTCCAAAAGCCCGTCCCAGGATTGGTTTTTTCGTTTTCTTTCATATAACGCCAAGGCTATATAAGTCGCTTTCTGAAAATCCAAATCGACAATTCCTTTTAAGTTATTTTCGTATAAGGAGATACTCTGTTTTAGATAGAATTTTTCACTTACATCTTTTCTTAAAACTTCTGGTTTTATTCCTATGGATAAACAAGCTACTTTTCCAAGACTCCATTTATGAATATTCTGGCCAAATTTATCAACACACTGATTAAATACATCTGGATCAGACAAAAATGACTGAATTAATTTATCATGGTTAATCGGATCTAAGAAAATTTTCTGGTCTTTTTCGTTAATTTTTTCATAAACGGATTGGAAAAATATTGTTGTTTTCATAGTCTCTCCATAGAGTTACGCTAGAACCTTAAGAACAAAGCAAATGAACCACCCACAATTAACACACCCAGAACCATGAGAAACACGCCGATGCCAGCAGCAGTAGTCACAAGTTGATTGAGTGATTCAATTAATACAGAGGCATTTCCAACAATTGACGCAATTTCCTCAGTAATTCCTTTTTGAATTACTTTTTGAGTTTCATTTGCGATTTTTGTTATCCCTCTCCCCAATACCCGGGTCATTAATATCACAAACCCGGTAATGAATGAAATTAAACCTAATCCCATAAAGACCAAAGAAAGCAATGTGATTATTTCATCTTTTTCCATAAAAACACCTCCAGATAGCTTCTGAAGGTATGTTGCAATTTATGTGCCAGATAATTTTTATTGCAAATTCAATGGTAAGTTAGATAATTCAATCACCCCAGTATCGCAGAATAACATCGCACTTTCGATGGCATTACTCAATTCGCGGATATTTCCAGGCCAATCGTAAGCAATTAATTTTTCCATTGCTTTGGGTGTAATATCAATAATATTAACCCCCATCTTGGCATTCTTTTGTTTTATAAAGAATCCTACCAATTCTGGTATATCTTCTTTTCTCTCGCGTAGAGGAGGAACATGTAAATCAACCACTTTTAGTCGATAGTATAAGTCTGAGCGGAATTCATTTTTTTCAATCATGCTTTCCAATTTTCGGTTCGAAGCAGCAACAACCTGGACATCCACATTGATCGGATTATTCCCACCTACCCTGCGAAAAGATTTAGACTCAATAGCTCTAAGTAATTTTGCTTGCATATCCAGGGGCATGGAAGATATTTCATCCAGAAACAATACTCCCTCATCAGCTGTTTCCATCAACCCATGTTTTCGTTTATCAGCGCCAGTAAATGCACCAGATTCATGGCCAAATAACTCCGATTCAAGCATAGTGCTTTGTATTGCTGCACAATTAATCGCAACAAACATTTTGTGTGATCTTGGACCAACATTGTGAATAAAATTTGCTAACACATCTTTCCCAACACCTGTTTCGCCAGTGATCAATACAGAAACTGACATGGCGGCCGCACGCTCTGCTTGACTTAACACATTTTTCATGTGAGTGCTGTTACCGGCGACAAATTGGACTTTATTCTTTTGGGTATCGCGAAATAATGCCAATTCCCTTCGCATTTTCACAATTTCTATGGCTCTTTGAATGGATAGTTCTAATCGATCTAGTTTTATTGGTTTGATTAGAAAATCATGTGCACCATTCCTCATGGCATCGACTGCAATTTCTATATCGGGAAAACCGGTGATCAAAATCATCGGAGGACGCATGTTCATATTGAGAGTTTCATACAACAAATTCGGACCAAATCCATCGGGCAATTGAACATCCAAAAGGACAACATCACAATTCCCTTTTTTCAATTCTTCCCGAGCTTCAGTGAGCGTGCCCACACCATTTACTTCATACCCCAAAGGAGTTAGGAAGGCTTCAAGATTTGAACGTGCATTTTCCTCATCATCGACCACTAAAACGGTAAATCCCATTTTATCTATTCTCCTTGTTTTATTGGCAGATAGACCGCAAAAACTGTCCCACCACCTGGATATGATTCTACTGTTATATTACCACGATGTGCCGTAATTATTCGTTTGCTGATAGCTAATCCTAATCCTGTACCGGTTTTTTTTGTGGTTACGAAGGGTTCAAATACATGACCCCTGACCTCCTCCGGAATACCAGGACCACTGTCAATTATTTTAACTTCAATTTGAGGATAATTCGAAATAGCTCTGGAAATATCCAAATGAACTGCAAGTGTCCCATTCTCCTGTGAAGACATTGCCTCAACTGCATTCCCAATTAAGTTAGTAAAAACTTGCTCCAACAACCTTGGATCTGCACTGATAGTTGGCAGGGAATCTGGTTTTTGAATGAAGTCCTGTACGCCAACCCTTGCCATTCTAGGTTTCCAGCGGTCAACAATTCTTTGGAGTAATCCAACAATATCCACAGATTCAAATCTTGCATCGAATGGTTTGGAGTAAGCCAAAACAGCTTCCATTTGGTGAGTGAGACGATCGCAATCATGGATCATTCGATCAACCATTTCTTTATTCTTGGAATCTTCTTCGAAGGATCTTGATAGGATTTGCAAACCCATTGAAATATTATTGATCGGATTTCTGACCTCATGGGCAAAGACTGCCGTAAATTCCCCCAAGACTGCGCGATGTTCAAGTTGTTGGGCACGAGTTTTAATTTCTTCATTCTCACTGACATCACGCAAATAGATAATTAACGCGATGAGCTGATTATCTTTGGTTACCGGAACAATTCGGGCATCTACTGGAACTGAATCACCATTTCGATTGTGTATATGTACAATTCCTAAGCGATGAATTCCAAAATCAGTTTTGGATGATTCTAATAACGGGAAAAAGTTGTCCGGTCCTATCAGAATATTCTCAATCGTCCGGTCTGTAACCTCTCTCAACTGGTAACCCAATAATATTTCCGCGCTTGGGTTGATCATCCAAATATGCATATCAGGTTTTAAAATGATGATTCCATCCTGAACATGGTCGAGCATTTCATTGTTGACATTGATCATCAGGTCTTGTTGGTCAATTCTTGATCGTAAAGCATTTACCAAAATAAAATATTGTAAATTTGAGGAGATTGCAGCCGAGAACATTTCCATTATGGAATACAAGTTCCTTGGGGGAGTCTTATTTTCCTGTCCAACGACCAACATAGCTGTCGCGCCTTTTCCAGGACCAAGCACTGATGTGGTTAGATAAGATAAATTACTGATTCTGGCTATTTTATGTAATTCGGTTTGGACTCTCTGACCAGGCATCCAAATGTTCGTTTTTAACTCGGGTTGGATATCACTGGATGGAAGCGTAAAAGGCAAAATGTCACTTTCGGTATTCCCTGAAACACGAATTAATTCCGGTGCTTCACTATTCACCTGATAGATGGTTACATGAACTGTCTCAAAGAATTTTTCCAGTAATTTAATAGCACTATGATAGAAATTTTCAAGGGTCTCTTCTTCGATTAATTCCAATATATCATTAGTCGTCTGGAATAATTGATCATGCCAGGATTTTTGTTTTTCAATAAAAATTTGTTCTTCATTGAACAAGATAATTACTTTCGAACTCTTTTCATCAAATTGATATTTCCAGGCATATCCAGTGATTTTTTGCTTGTTCCTTTTTGTGATTTCAAAAGGAAAAGATTCATTAAAATCTGTCTTTTTTAATAGATCGAGATCAAATAAATTTTCGGGCGGTATCGTTACCAATTCACCTGGAGAATATGAAGTCAATTTTAGAAAATTGGCATTGAAAATGTTTATTGTATTTTGATTTTCATCAATTACAATCGCGGGCTCTGGAATTATATTGAGTAAGTTTTTATAGATTGAGACACTATCTTCCTGTGTCCTTCCTAGTAAAACATCCTTTATCCAGCTTTGTTTTTCGACGCCCATTGAATTATGAAGCCTGCCTTAAATGTGCTGGAAGAATTCCTTCCATGGCACGATATTTTGCTACTGTTCTCCTGGCGACTTCCACTCCTCTTTCCTTAAGTCTTTTTTGAATTTCAGTATCACTCAATGGTTTTGCTTCAGCGGAAACTATTTCCCTTAAAATAGTTCGTGCAGAGAGACTTCGATCAAAAAATGCAGCCATAGGAACAATTTTTTTATTAGGCAACTGCACTGATTTACCGGAAACTGCACGGGAAATTGTTGATTCATGAACTTCCAATTCATCTGCCAAACTCGCTCTGGTAATTGGCTTGAGGAATTTTTCTCCTTTTGTCAAATAGGATTTTTGAATTTTCACAAGCTCTTGCATCAGTCGTTGCATTGTATGGTTTCTTTGCTGAAGACATTTAACGAAAAGGGATGCTTTTTCTAAATCGCCTTTCATTGCATCTTTTAATTCTGCATCCGTTTGTTTAATAGTCTGTTTGTATAATGGACTAACCTGTAAAGTTCCAGAATAAGGCATCACGATTTCTACGATTAATTGTGTTTTTGATTCATTATCAGCAAACGAGATTAGTACGTCTGGTCGATGGTAAACGTTTGTATCCGGTGCTGATGGATTACGGATCGTCCCCCAATGAGATCGAGCAGGAAAAGGGTTCAAGTTATCACTAATAAACTCAACAATTTTCTCGACTCTTTGCACACTAATATTTAATTTTTTGGCGATTTCCGCGTTTTGTCGTTTACTCATCAAATCCATGTAATCTTTGATAATTTCATAGGCATATTCCGGAATTGGTTTAGTATCAGACAATACTTCCAATTGCACCAATAATGCTTGTTGTGGATTGATTGATCCAACCCCAATTGGGTCAGCTAATTGAATAATTTTCTGAACTTCTTCAATGGTTGATATCGAAACATGGAAATACCTGGCAACCTCCATTAGATTGACACTTAAGAACCCATCATCATCCAGGTTAGTTAGCAAATGAACTGCGATTAGCTGCTGTTCTTTGGTTAATTCAGGAGCGATTTGTTTGATGACATACGTGGTTAGATCATCTGTCATTGGAGAGAACGGCTCTTCTGAGTATTCCGAATCCACGTAATCTGATTTTGGAATGAAATCTTCCATCGGAGATACGTATACAATTGGTTCATCCTCGTTCGCATTCAAGGGGCGTGAACAAATAGGACAAGACCCATTTTCCGCTAATACCCGTTTGCAGTGTGGACAGCGTCGCTCTTCAATGATTTCCAAAGCTGGATTGGATGCCAATTCGGAATCAATTTGTTGTTTAAGCTCAAAAGCAGACAAACTTAATAAAGTCATGGTCTGTGCCAGATGAGCGGTTGTTAGTGGTTTGTGTACTTGATATTGGTATTGAAGCATGATCTTATCCTCACTGAATTAGTATATCTATTCCTTCACGATGTTGCAAGTTGTATGCCAGACCAATTTTTTGATGTACAATAGTCAATCAGGGACAAAAATGATGAAGCAAACAGTGACAATTATTGGAGCCGGACTGGCAGGAAGTGAAGCAGCTTATCAACTGGCTGAATCTGGATTCTCTGTGGATCTATACGAAATGAGACCTCATACACCAACAGGTGCTCATGTCACAGAAAATTTTGCGGAATTGATATGTTCAAATTCTTTGGGATCGAATTTACCAGATCGGGCAGCAGGAGTTCTAAAAAATGAGTTGAGAAAATTAGGTTCCTTTCTCATGAAAATCGCTGATGAAACTGCTTTACCGGCTGGTGGAGCTCTAGCCGTAGATCGAGATGAATTCTCTCAAAAAATCACAAATTTTTTATCAAGCCACCCAAACATTAAAATTTTTCGAGAAGAAGTAAAGGAAATTCCTTCTACCCCAACAATCATCGCTTCAGGACCATTAACGTCTGATTCACTCGCTAAAAGTATTTCCAATTTAACCCAATCTAACAACCTATTTTTTTACGATGCAATTTCACCCATCGTTAACTACGACTCAATAAATTTTGATATTGCCTTTCGAGGTTCACGTTATCAAAGAGGAGACAATGAGGATGGTGATTATGTCAATTGTCCATTCTCTAAAGAAGAATATGAAAAATTTTACACATCGCTTATTAATGCTGAACGTATTGAATTGAAAGACTTCGAAGGTGAAATTGAGCAAGGAGTTAATGCAGGTGGTGATCAATACTTTGAAGGATGTTTACCTATTGAAGTAATCGCGAAACGCGGTGAGAAATCACTTACCTTTGGTCCATTACGACCGGTAGGAATTTGGAATCCTCACAAACAATCTCGTCCCTATGCAGTTTTACAACTCAGGCAGGATAACCTTTCCGGGTCTCTTTATAATATGGTGGGATTTCAAACAAATTTAAAATTCCCGGAACAAAAAAGAATCTTTCGAATGATACCGGGTCTGGAAAATGCCAGTTTCTACAGGTACGGTCAGATGCATCGCAATACTTTTTTAGCTTCACCAAAATTATTACATCCCAGCCTTCAATTCAAAGAAAGGGATGATTTATTCTTCGCGGGGCAAATAACCGGAATAGAAGGATATGTCGGAAATATCGCCACTGGTTTACTAGCAGCCCTCAATATGAAAAGATGCTTAAACAATCAATCTTTATTTATTGTCCCAAAGGAAACAATGCTGGGAGCTTTGACTCATTATATTACTCATGCGGATATGAGAGATTTTCAACCAATGAAAGCGAATTTTGGAATCTTGTCACCGGTAACAGCGAAGGGGAAAAGAGAACGGGCAAAACTCTACGCGGAGCAAGCTGAACGCAGTTTTGACATTTTTATTTCAACCTCTTTGGAGGGTTAATCTTTTGAGAAAATTTCTTTTAATTTCATTTTTAATTCCTATGTTGTTCACAAGTTGTTCCAAAAACAATGAACTGGTTTTCGATGGCAATAATGCTTTCCAATATGCCAAGACCCAGGTGGATTTTGGCCCGAGAACTCCTGGTAGTGAAGCCCACCAAAAAACAGGTAATTGGATCAAGGATGAATTGGAAAAAAATGGGTGGAACACGACCATTCAAGAAGATAATTTTGAAGAATATCAAATCAAAAATATCGTTGGATATCGCACAGAATTAAATGAGAACCCTTGGATCATATTAGCTGCTCACTATGATTCTCGCTTCTACGCGGATCGAGACCCAAACCCGGAAAACCATACCAAACCCGTCCCTGGAGGGAATGATGGTGCTTCAGGTGTTGCTGTTTTACTTGAACTGTCACGTGTTATCCCGAAAGATTTGAATAAGAATGTTTGGTTAGTCTTTATTGACGCGGAAGATCAAGGCGATATCGAAAATTGGGATTGGATTATGGGATCGCGAAGTTTTGTAAAAACACTTACCGAGAAACCAGATAAAGTTATTATTTTGGATATGATAGGTGATGCAGATTTAAATATCCATCTTGAAAGAAACTCTGACCCAGAATTGCAACAAGAAATCTGGCAAATTGCATCAAATCTAGGATATTCTGATTACTTTATTCCAGAATTCAAGTACTCAATTTTGGATGACCATATTCCATTCCTCGAGAATAATATAACGGCAATTGACATCATAGATTTTGATTATAAATACTGGCATACAATTGATGACACTGTAGATAAAATATCCGCTGAAAGCCTGGAAATTGTCGGAAAAACCATATTACAGTGGTTAAAAGTGCCTTAATTCATTGGTAATTCTGAGATTAATAATTTAGACTCTAATTATGCCTACTCCAACGGAATTATTAGAAAATTTATTTCCTTTAATTGAAGAGAAATTAATCCCGGAATTAGCTGAAGGGTCTAGCGCGAAATATGAAATCAGCAAACAATTGCGTCTTTTTTTTGATTTGATGAAGGAAGGAATTCAAACAAAGAATTTTGAGATTTTCGATCCGTTGATCACGAGTTGGGCAAATGACCTAACCCAATCGGATTTAGAAGATGAGACCATCATTACTAAAACAATTATCAACAAAATAATTGATCAAACTCATCTTACGATTCAAGAAACACTCCCCCCTCCTGATGCGAATAAAATACAAAAAGTATTAGTTCCATTTGTTGATTATTTGCTAAGTCAATCAGCAAGATTAGAAAATGAGATAAAAATTACTTATCTACAACGTGAATTGTCAAAAGCCCGCTCTGAATTGAGAAAATTTGACCAAAGCAAAAGCGATTTCGTAGCAGTTGCCGCTCATGAATTAAAAACACCGTTAACACTTATCGACGGTTATACAAATATGTTGATTGATTTGATCCTTCAACGCGACTTGAAAGATTTATTAATTCATGCCAATGGGATCTTAAATGGGTCAAAAAGATTACGTTCAATCATTGATGATATGCTAGATGTTTCATTAATCGACAATGGCCTGTTTATATTGAATGAACAGGCATTCTGGTTGAACAGAATTATTGAATTTGTGCTTTTGGAACTTACTCCAATTTGTAAGGAGAGGAAAATTGAATTATCAGTAGATCAATTCTCCGGCTTCAATGAAATGAATTTCGGAGACTCTGAGCGATTAATACAACTCTTCAGGAATATATTGACTAATGCAATCAAATTCACACCTGACGGTGGAAAAATAAAGATTAGTGGAAGAAAATTAACCGGATTTATTGAAATCACAATAAATGATACCGGCATAGGCATCGATAGCGATGACCAAGTGCTAATATTCGAAAAATTCAGTCGTTTAGGAAATGTCGCCTTGCATTCAAGCGGAAAAACAAAATTCAAAGGAGGAGGTCCAGGATTAGGCCTTCCAATTGCCAAAGGAATCGCGGAAGCACATGGGGGATCGATTTGGGTGGAATCCCCCGGTTATAGTGAAACTGAATTTCCTGGAACTACATTTCATATCCTTTTACCAATTAAGGAAACCATCTCTTAAATCTTAAATTGAGGGTAACCAAATAATGACAATTACTTCTTTCATAAAACCAGCGGATCGAATCGCAGAATTCAAACCATATTATTTTGCTTCTTTAGCCAAGAAAATTACTGCTTTACAAGAACAAGGAGTCGACATCATCAAAATTGATATGGGATCTCCTGACCTACCTCCTGATAAATTTATTATTGAAAAATTACAAAAATCAGCGGAACTCCCCAATTCTCATGGATATGCAGCAATGGGTGGAAGCCAGGGATTTAAGAAAGCAATTGCCACCTATTACAAGAACCGATTTAACCTAGATTTGGATCCAGGCACAGAAGTTCTTGGATTAATCGGCTCAAAAGAAGGCTTATTTGCACTTTCTCAGGTAATCATCAATCCCGGAGATTTTGTAATCATTCCTGATCCTGGTTATCCAGTTTATTCTGGTGGTGCGAAGATAGCTGGTGGAAATATTTACTATATTCCACTTATAGAAGAAAATGATTTTCTCCCGGATTTAAAAAGCATTCCTCAAGAAATTCTGAATAGAACAAAAATCATGTGGATTAATTATCCCAACAACCCTACTGGTGCTGTAGCACCTCTATCATTTTTCAAAGAAATTGTTGAGTTTGCGAAAAAACATAAAATTTTAATAGCTCACGATGCTCCTTATGTAGATATTTGTTTTGATGGTTACGTAGCACCAAGTATTCTGCAAGTAGAAGGAGCGAAAGATGTTTCCATTGAATTCAATTCGCTATCCAAAACGTATAATATGGCTGGGTGGCGGCTAGGGATGGCAGTCGGAAACCCTGATGTAATAAAATTAATCCACACCTATAAAAGCCAGGTTGATACTTCCCAATTCACACCAATCATGGATGCAGGTGTAGAAGCATTAACAGGTGACCAAGAGTGGTTAATCAGCAGAAATTGTATTTACAAAGAGAGAAGAGACATTGTTGTAAATGGGTTACGTAAAGCTGGTTTTGAAGTTAAATCTCCACCAGCAGCTATTTATGTCTGGGCAAAACTACCAAATGGGATCAAAGACAGTATGTGGTTTTGTAATAAACTACTGGAAGAAACCGGTGTAAGTACAACCCCAGGCGTTGTTTATGGTGAAAATGGAGAAGGGTACCTTCGGGTATCATTAGGAAGTAGTACAGAAAAAATTAAAGAAGCAGTTTCAAGAATTGAAAACTGGGCTAAAGATTTATAAGGATTTTATGGCGAAGAAAAATACAGAACCAACCCGAATGACACAGGAAAAAGCATTTCTTGTGGGTGTGGAAATTTACAATCAACAAAATTGGCTCACTTTAGAGGATTCTTTAGCAGAATTAAGCCTATTGGCAGAGACTGCTGGACTTAAGGTAATAGGGGAAGCAACGCAAAGCTTATCACATCCAAACCCAGACACATTTATTGGATCAGGAAAACTGGAAGAGATTCAATCTCTGGTAAATGAGACTCAATCAGATGTTGTAATTTTTGATGAAGAGCTTTCTCCAAGACATCAAAGAGAATTAGAAAAGAGTTTTGGAGATAAAGTACGAGTGATAGATAGAACCGCCTTGATATTGGATATTTTTGCGCAACACGCAGATACAAGGGAAGGGATCCTACAGGTTGAATTAGCGCAGTATGAATATCGATTACCCAGGTTAACCAGAGCCTGGACACACCTGGCAAGGCAAGCTGGCGGTGGAGGCGGAAGAACAGGAAGTGTTGGAGGAGTTGGGTTAAGAGGACCTGGTGAAACTCAGCTGGAAGTTGATCGACGTGAGATTCGAAGAAAAATTACGAATCTAAAAAAAGAGCTCGAAAAAGTACGTTCGCACCGCAGCCGTTATCGTTTACAAAGAAAAAGATCCCAAATACCGACCATTGCTCTGGTTGGATACACCAATTCAGGAAAATCAACCTTATTGAATTTTTTGACCAATTCTGAAGTGTATGTTGCGGATCAGCTTTTCGCCACGTTGGATCCAACTACCAGAAGGGTTCAGTTATCTGAGAAAAATTACTGTCTCATCACTGACACCGTAGGATTTATTCAGAAATTGCCTACTCAATTGGTAGCTGCCTTTCGAGCCACTTTAGAGGAGATAAATGAAGCTGATTTGTTATTGCATATTGTGGATATCACTCATCCCAATGCCCAATCACAATGGCAATCAGTTCAAGAAACACTAACTTTTTTGAATGCTGATCAAATCCCAACAATTACTGTATTAAATAAAATTGATAATTTGCCAGATCCAGAGATAGCCAAGCAAATAACCCAAGATTATTCGGATGCAGTTGCTATTTCAGCAAAAACAGGCACAGGAATTGATAACCTCCTGAAAATGATTGAAAACCTCTTGTATTTTAAGATGGTTCCAATTCAAGTTAAATTACCTTACCAACAAGGTCGATTGATTTCATTATTTCATGAACAAGGCGTAATTCTGGAGAGTATGCATAAAAAAGGTGGTGTGGTCATCGTAGGAAAAATTCCAACAAGATATTTGGCGTTATTTGAACCTTATTTCTCTAACGAGCCAATTCAAGAAGTAGATGATGAAGAATTAGATGATGAAGAAGTAGAAGAATGAATTATCTCTCTCAATTACTGTCGAAAATTGCGAACTTTCTTTCCAACCGGAAAGGATTATTATTGTTCATCGCTATTGGATTAATTGTTTTGAATTTTATCCTTGAGCTCTTTTTGAAAAATTGGCTGACTCAAGTAGACTTGTTTTTACATTTAGGAGTAATAATTGGTTTGATAGGGATTTTGTTAGCCTGGGCATTATAAAAAAAACTCCTCGCGGAGTTCTTTTGTTGGATTATTATCCCTTTTTCTCTTTTTCAACCTGGACAACTTCTCTTCCCTGGTAATGACCACAAGAAGGGCAAATTGTGTGCGATAAACGCATTTCTCCGCAGTTGCTGCATTGAACCAGTGCTGCTGCACTCAAACTATCATGTGCACGTCGGCGATCGCGTCGCCCTTTTGAGATTTTTCTTTTTGGTTGTGGACCCATTTCTTACTCCTATCTGAATTATCAGTTCATTTACTTGGTTAAGCCGCCAAATTATACTCGCTGGCTATAAAAACTGTCAAGCAAAGCGCATTAAAAATCATTTTTGATTAATCAAGTTTGTTTGCAAGGAAACCTTGAATTCCTTTACTCTCACTTAAAATTTGTTTGGGTTCACATAGGAGTTTTATTCTCGAATGCTTCCTACCTAAAACATAAATATACGAGTATAATTTTCAGGTTGTGCAGTTCTTACTGCAGATACTCTGTCTGGAGGATACAATCCTATGAAGCAACGCTATATCAAACTGATCCTGATTTTAGTACTGTTGGCAGCAGTAATTTGGATCGATCTCCCCTCAACAAATCAAATTCCAGTCATTAACAAAGCAGTCGCAACCGTATTGGGACTTGATCTTCGAGGTGGAATGCAAGTAATCTTAAAAGCAGACCTTCCTGAAGATAGTGAAATAACCAGTGAATCCCTTCAAGTTGCTCGACAAATATTGGAAAATCGCTCCAATGGATTAGGGGTAAGTGAAGTTGTCTTCCAGGTTGCTGGAAGTAACAGAATCGTTGGTGAATTTCCAGGTGCCAGTAACGCGGAAGATGTCATTGATCAAATTAAACAAACTGGTGTGCTTGAATTTGTCGACATTGGAGACAACGCCTGGGGTTTTCTCCCGGGTGATGAAATCATCACAGATTTTGCTTCTACAACGAAAGTAACAGAAGTCCCTGGCCCAGCTTCGATTACCACGAGCACTGAAGATAATACGCAGGACCAACCGGTTTTTCACACCGTTATGACTGGTAAAGATCTGAAAGCTGTTGCAGTGGATAGTCCAATAGCGAACACCTATCAAATCAATTTTGAACTAACCAATGAAGGAAGAGATATTTTTGCAGAACATACAACTGCCAATATTGGAAAATTCCTGGCGATCGTTTTAGACAATCGTCTGATTTCTGCACCAACAATTTCCTCAGCAATCACTGAAGGGACAGGAACAATTCAAGGTACCTTTACAAATGATGAAGCTAACGCCCTTGCGGTGCAACTACGTTACGGTTCCTTACCAATTCCATTATCTGTGGAGCAAATTAGGGTGATTGGTCCTACATTAGGTCAGGATTCACTTGAAAAAAGTTTACTGGCGGGTTTGATTGGTTTTGTTTTAGTAGCATTGTTCATGGGAATCTTCTATAAAATTCCAGGAATTATGGCTGATTTTTCCATCATAATTTATGCTCTGATCACTTTCGCATTATTCAGACTAATCCCAGTTACCTTAACGCTACCGGGTATCGCAGGCTTTTTATTGAGCACAGGGAGTGCTTTGGACGCGAATATTCTTATATTTGAACGATTAAAAGAAGAATTACGTAACGGAAGAACGCTCGGACAAGCAATAGAGTTAGGGTGGAAACGTGCATGGCCTTCCATTCGAGATTCAAATATTGCTACGATCATAACCTGTTCAATTTTATTCTGGTTCGGATCAACCTTCGGTGCCAGTTTTGTAAAAGGATTTGCAATTACATTGGCACTTGGTGTGGCAATCAGTTTGTTCTCTGCCATATTTGTGACTAGAACATTTCTTGCCATTTCGATGGATCTAATTAAAGAACCCGAAAAACATTTGAAATGGTTTGGAATATAAAAGGAAGGACAACAAACATGAACATACTTGGTAAAAGATACCTTTTCTTCGCACTCTCCACATTATTTATTTTGGTTGGATTAATAATCATCGCGGTAGATGGACTTCCTTTGGCAGTTGATTTCAAAGGTGGCACTTTGTTAGAGCTTCAATACTCCCAACCTGACTTACCTACAACCGAAGATGTTATTGCAATTTATGAAAATTACGATTATCAAGAAGTGTCTGTTCAGACAGCGAATGATACGAATAATCAACGCACTATTCTCGTTATTCGCTCCCCATTCATGGATGAACAAGTAAAAGCAGAAGTTGTTTCACAATTAGAAGCATTAACCACCGCAGAAATTGTCATAAATAGTTTTGAAAGTGTGGGACCTGTCATTGCAGAACAAGTTACCCAACGTGCTGCAATCGCTGTTGGAATCGCTGCTTTGGCAGTCGTAATTTATATTACATTCGCATTCAGGGGAATAACAAACGCTTTCCGTTATGGTATTTGTGGTATTTTGGCAATGCTTCATGACGTATTCATTGTTATTAGTTTGAGTGCTATTGGTGGCAAATTATTTGGTTGGCAGGTTGATTCCATGTTTCTGACCGCATTGCTCACAGTCATCGGTTTTTCTGTTCAGGACAAGATTGTAGTATTCGATCGTATTCGAGAAAATAGCCGCATTTTCAGAAGACTGGAATTTGAAAAATTAGTCAATCATTCCATCATACAGACTTTGCAACGATCTATTAACACTCAATTAATGACTGTTGAATTCATGTTATTAGCCCTTGCATTATTTGGTGGTGTGACATTAAGAGAATTTGCAGTCATATTATTAGTTGGGCTCTTTAGTGGAACTTATTCTTCCATCTTCATCGCTGCTCCCCTTTTGGTGGTGTGGGAAAACAAAGAATGGAAAAATTGGTTCAAAAAAGGTGAAAAAGCCACTGCTTAGTTTTGTGCAAAAAGAGAACGAAATTCAAAAGCTCCAGTTCAATTCCTGGAGCTTTTTATTTTATTTTCAGTACAAATATTACCTGTTTTCTTGAATAGAAATTGAATACAATCATAGCAGCAAGAGGATTATTCAACTTAACTGGGCAAAGGGAGTAGTAAATGAGAAAAGAAGTCGTTCTAATCACTGGAGCAAATGGTGAGATTGGACATGGTTTAATTTCATATCTGGCAGAAAAAGAAAACGCGCAAATTATTGCGTTAGATGTGATGCCTTTGGACGAAAAATTAAAACCACTTTGTGAACGTTCCATTCAAGGTGATATTTTGGATCATATGTTGTTGGGGAGATTGGTGGCGGAATATGAAATACGGACAATCTACCACTTAGCCTCAATCTTATCCACAAAAGCAGAATACAATCCGGAAACTGCACATAAGGTGAATGTAGAAGGAACTCTGAATTTACTCAGACTTGCAGTAGAACAAGCTACCTGGCAAGGAAAACCTGTTAAGTTCCTTTATCCAAGTTCTATTGCCGTGTATGGTATTCCTGATATTCAAACCAAACACGTCTCAAATAAAATTAAGGAAAACGAATGGTGCATGCCAACAACGATGTATGGCTGCAATAAATTATATTGCGAACAATTGGGACGTTACTACACGAAATATTACCGTCAATTAGCTGCAGACAAAAATCCGAGTGGGATCGACTTTCGAGCGATTCGCTTCCCGGGATTGATTTCAGCGATTACTACCCCTACTGGCGGGACTAGTGATTATGGTCCAGAAATGTTGCATTATGCAGCCATGGGAAAAAGCTATAATTGTTTCGTGAGACCAGACACACAATTACCATTTATGGTGATGCCAGACGCAATCAAAGCTTTATTGGATTTAGAAAAAGCTGACGTCGGAAATCTCTCACAAATTGTTTACAACGTTACCAGTTTCAACCCGACAGCACAAGAGTTCTTTGAAATTGTAGAAGGAGCTTTCCCGAAAGCAGATATTTCTTTTTCACCAGATATTGCCAGACAAGGGATTGTGGATACCTGGCCTGCAGATGTAGATGACAGTGCAGCCAAGAAGGACTGGGGTTGGCAGCCAGACTATGACCAGGAACGAGCATTCCACGAATACCTTATTCCAGCAGTTAAAAAACGATATCAGTAAGGAATAGTTACTGATTTCTTAGGAATTCACAACATAGAATTTATATAAAATTCTTATATTGATGATTTATGATAATCCTGTAATAAATATCAGGAGGAAAAAATGACGGAAAATACCAATAT
>CAYSFA010000031.1:0-11194 GCA_964430025.1 uncultured Anaerolineaceae bacterium
AATTTTTCCGTATTTATGGTCATATTGTTCATCTTGCCAATTGGTAAGTATATTAGGAATGATTGATTCATTGCTTACATAGGCCATTCTGTATTGAACTATATTGTTGTTGGCATCGGTTTCATAAATTGGTAGACCATTATTTTTATAAAATCTGTACTTAATTTGAGAGGGAACTTTTATCGGTAATATCAATTCATATAAATTGTCTTCAAGTTTCGTCATGACATATCTGGTGGGATTCAACTCTATTCCAGTAATATCGTCAATTAATTCTAAGATGATTTCACTTTCGATAGCTTTAGGTACTTCTAATGAAAAAGTTACCTCAGTGTAGGGTAAATTTTGGTGAAATTGTTTGATTGAAGTTTCTGGTTGTTCTATTGATGCTTGTGGTTCTAGATTTGAACAGCTGGATAAGAATAAACTTATCAATAAAATTACAGAAAAGAGCTTGAGGATGGAATAATTAATTGATTTCATAAACCCCTCATTGGGTAGAGCTTAAATAATGGTTAATTTTCTGATCAATTTCATTTAATTGGTTTGCCAAACTGCCAAGAACTCCATTTACAAATCTAGGCGTTGAATCAGATCCGTAAGTTTTGGACAATTCTATTGCTTCATTAATAGCAACTTTTATTGGGGTACATTTCGATACTGCAAATTCCCACAAAGCAATTCGCAAAATATTTCTATCAATAATCGCCAGTTGTTCCATTGGCCATTCTGGTGCATGAACGGCGATCAAATCGTCCAGGAGGTGTTTTATTGGAATTACACCAGATATGATATCTGTAGTGAACTGTACCAAATTCTGTTCTAGAGGGTCTTCTTCTAAACGATACTCCAGTGATGTAAAAGGAGGATGGTCTGAAACATCATGTTCGTATAAAACTTGTAAAGCTATTCCGCGTGCTTTAGTGCGAGCTTTCATCTTTAGTTGCTTTGGACTAGCATTTCAATATCTTCAACATGAATATTAATCTTGCCTACATCCATGCCAACCATTTCAGAGATTGCTCTTGATACTTTTGATTGAATATTGTGTGAAACATCACGTACATTACAATCACTTTTTAGGATCACATAAAGGTCAGCATAAACAACATCATCTTCAACGCTGATCTTTACACCTTCACTCACTCCGCGTTTAAAAAGACGATTTACTTCTGATGGAATAGTTGCCATCCTGCTGACACCATCTACAGAAAGAGTGGTTAGTCTAGCGATTGTAACTAATACCTCAAGGGCGATAGTAGTTTTTCCAGGAGTATGTGGGGCAGTTGTCATAATCTCTCCAATTTAAGGTGCTTTAATTAATATTCTATATTATAACCCAACAAATTCTCAATTGACCTTAGTTCTAATTTGGAATGTCGATTAAAAATTCTAAGGTTTTTCTTGCGACGAAATCGAATTCCTGATCAAGAATGATGGTATGACCTGTTTTTCTTAAATGGACCAGCTCTTTCTTGATGGAGTTGATCTTCATGTAAACGAGCATGGCACTTTCTATAGCTATAGTTCTATCCTGTAAACCATTAAAAATTAAGACAGGTTGTGAAATGGAAGGCAATAATTTCGAGGTTGTTTTTTGTAATTTTAATAACTGATAAGCAGCTTGAGTAGGATTAACCTTATAACCTTGCCAGGGAAATATTTCATGCATCTCATTTTTGTTTGCAGTCGATTTGGGAATGTAATTCTTAAATAACCTTATCAGTCTGGTAAAACCTAAATTTTTAACTTTTAATGCCGGAGAAAATAAAACAATTTTCTTAATATTTTGATTTCTGGACGCAATTAGACAAGAGAGAACTCCACCCATAGATTCTCCTCCGATATAAACATCTGAAAATTTACTACACACATCAGAAATTATTTCCTCGACTGCCCCGACCCAATCTTTCCAGGATTGGTTATTCAAGTCGGAAGGAGAGGTTCCATGACCTGGTAATAAAGGTGCGTAAATATGAAAACCACCTTTTTGATTCAAATACTCTGCCAGAGGTCTTACTTCAACGGTAGTTGCAGTGAAACCATGAATGAGAATAATACATTTATTGATTACTCCTGGTAAAACGAAGGTGCTGCCCTCCAAATCAGAATTTTGGATGATTTCTTCCATAATCATTCTCTTTCAATATTGGAATTGTTGTTACAGCATTTGGCATAATCGCAATTTTCAAATCTTTAAAACCATTATTTTCAGATAAAAACTTAGAAAAATTACTAACTGGCGTGACCATGATTTGACTGACAATTTCCTGATTCATCCTTGAATGCAGGAAAAGTTCGCAATATTCTTGCATTCTTGCCATAAGAAAGGCTTTATGATTCCCAATTACGAACGGTGTTTTGGAAAAATTTTGAAGCACTTCAACCGGAGAGGCAAAATTCTTTACGTAGTTATGGTACTGAGAGCTGCCTATCCCTTCTTTGCATTCAGCATATAACAATATCTTGCCGTTATTTTTGACGATTTTGCCCGCGTTGCTATATGCTTTTTGGGATTGGTAAAAGTTGATATCCTTTGGAAATCCGCCTGCAGATGCAATCACAATATCATATTTTTCTTCAACATTTACTGTATAAATCTGGTTGATATACGGGATCGCTTGTAACATTACATTTTTTGGTGAGTCTAAATATAGTTTGAGAATTTTTAAATCTGACGTTTGAACACAATTGAGAGACAAATCTAATCCGCTTAATACACCTATTTCTTCGACATCCTGTCGAACCAGGTTCAGGTTATATTCACAAGCAATACTTTTAGGATCAAGTAATAATTTATGGTTATGCGTGATTGTCTCGTGGCCGGCTAAACCAATTGCTACTGTTTTGGCACCGCCAGAATAACCCGCGAAATGATGGGGTTCAATGTTTCCAATGCTGATCTTTAAGTCTTTTTCGAAGAAAAGTTTGTTTATAAATACAGGTGTTTTTAATGTTGTGAACCCCAAATTCACCAGGTTGTTTTGGTTTCTTGAATCATGTTGGAAGAAATTGTAGGTTGATAAAATATCAGGTGAGACATTCAGGTAGGATAAATCAAAGTCTGGAACATGCGTTCCATTAGAAATAAAAAATGAAATGTTTCCTTTATCAATTCCAAGTTCGAGAAGTTTGTCCAGGAGCATCGGTATCAAGATAGGGTAGGGGATCGGCCTGGTTTTATCATTAATGGCGATACCAACTTTCAAGTTTTTGCAACTTTTATTTTTTGTATGTAATACGTAATCTATTTTGGAAATGTCAATATCAAAACTCTCTAATGGGGTAGTGTTGATGAAATTAGGATAAATAATTTCAATATCGAGAGAATCATCTAAATTTATTTTCTGAATTTCTTTTCCGTATTTAAGTTGAATGTCCATAAATCCCATTAATAATCAGTCTAAGTTATTTTGAAGTTTGGTAAGAGATCCAATTTGATCCAAAAGATTAAACAAAGTGTTTCGAATGTTTGAAAATGAAATTCAACACAAAAGAAGTGGCATTGAAAACGTAATAATTTTTTGAATGTCCATAATTTTCTTTCATTATTAATATAATTAGTTTTTGTTCTATCGTGATAGAGAGGGGATAATAAATTTACCTTATGCTTTCGATAAGATACATTATCGAAAGCAATAGCAACGCTTTATAAGGCTAGGTTCTGTTAGTAATGAATAATAGTTGAAAAGGTGCAAAATTCAAAATGAAAATATAGAATTGTCACAAAGCTAATTTGTAATGTGGTAGATGGAATAAAACACAATTTATTCCGTTTAAAATAGTGAAGAAATCTTGTTCTACGTCATAATCCCCTTTCTGGCCTAACAATATATAATTAGCCTATGATTAGTGTTTCAAAAGCAATTTCTGCCTATTTAGAGACCGTTTTCTTAGCTAGAAGTGAAAATACCTTTAGAACATATCAAAATGGCTTAAATGTATTTAAAAACTCTTTATTACGGCATTCAGAAACGATATTAGACGATGATTGTAACCATTTGGATGAAAAACATTTTTCAACCTTTATAAATGAATTGAAGGATTATGCGCCAACAACGGAACGCTTATATATCACATCGGTAATTGGATTTTACGAGTATTTGATCTCAGAGAACTTGAGCAAAATCAATATCATTTCACTTCGGATGTTGGTAAAAAAGCGAGCCAGAATTCCCAGGCAGAGAATTCCTCAATTTCCTAAATCTTCGATCGAACAGATTTTAGATAAAGCCGAAGAATTACGAACAAAGAATTCAGAAGAGCAAACCGAGAAGTTGATTGACTACCGTGATCGGGCTTTTCTAATTTGTCTGGCTGACACTGGGTTACGGGTACATGAAGCCTGTAACCTACGTCGTGGAGATGTAGATTGGTTTGAAAAAAAAGCATTGGTTATTGGAAAGGGAAACAAAGAAGCCATAGTTCGATTTTCTGATCGTTCCATAAAAGCAATCAAAGAGTATTTACAATTGCGGTCCACCATTGATGGATCCACAGGCGTTCCATTGTCTTCGCTGCCATTGTTTGCTAGGCATGATAAAGGAGCTGGTAAAAAAGTGAAACCAATAACGACTACCACAGGAAGAAATATCGTCTCTTCAAGGGTAGAAGAATTTTTAGGTAAAGACGCAGTCGGAACGATCACCCCGCATTCCTTTCGACATTATTATGTTACCCGTGTATTGCAATATTCTGGAAATCTAAAACTTGCTCAATCTCTTGCCCGCCATACAAACATAGCCATCACCCAACGATATGCACACATTAATGATGATGAATTAGATCGTGGCTACAATGAGATTTTTGATAATAAATAAAAATGAAGACGAATTTTGATCCCCTCACCCACGGTTATAAATTTGCAAATAGATTTGAATTCAAAGGAATCAAGAAACTAACATCCGAATTCAAGAATAAATTAATATATGGAATGTGTGGAGGAATGGTATTCACAGCATTGGATTACTATTTTGACCAGAGAAAAGTTCCAAAATTTCAACAACCGGACGAATTATCATTAAACTATGCGAAATATTTATGGAAACGACAAACTGAAAGTATGTCGTTGAGAGCTTTAATCAAGCTGATTTATTTCGCTTTAATCCCTCAATCTATTTCAATAAATAAATCTATTGAAAACGAACTACCAATGGTTATTGATTTATTACTGGATAATTTGCCAGCACCTTTGATAATCATCAGATCAAATTTTTTTCAGAACCCTACTCATAACCATCAAGTGCTTGTAACTGAAATAAACAATGATAATGGTGTTATTGAAATGATCCTTTATGACCCTAATCACCCACAAATTTCTCCAGGTATTATTGTTGATAAAGAAAAACGCGAACTGACACAAACAACTGGAGAATTTGTGCGTGGATTTTTTATTAACAAGTATAAATATAGAAATTCAGACCAAGAACTGTAATCTATACGAATTCATTGTGGTAGAGTTTTTCATTAACTACACACATTAATCTTTCTTCCTTTGAAAGGGCTGAACGCGCTTGATCTCGCAAAATGTTAACATTGGAGAAGAATTCTCGCATCATAACGACAAGTAAGTAACGATTATCTTTATTGAGATAGATTCTTCCTTTTTCCCATTTAGTAAATGCGCCAGACAACCACATGAAAATCATTTCTGGTAATAGCCCTAGAGTAATGGGTAAACCAAAATCTTTTTCAAATTTATCTGTATTCAGAGAAAGATCAAACATTTCCATCAAAAAGCGATACCGCTTTTTGTCATAATTACTGAATTGGCGTAATTTCTGAACAGGAAATTTGTTATTTCGTACAAATTCATCATATTGGCGTAATGAAAATGTGTTTACCAGTAGTTCTCCATCAATATAGCTAAATGATCCCGATCCAGCTCCCACATATTCTTCATATTGGGAAATATATTCATCCAACATAGAGATATCTTTTCTGGAAAAAGTCCATCCTGAACTAGCTTGATAAACCTTTGAAAGCCCTTCGCTAATAATTTGAAAATACCTTTGCTCCCGAGAAATGTCTAATTGTCCTAAGGTTTTTTCCATTGCTTTCTTTACAGAAGGAGCACTCATTAATGGATAAAATGTAACTTGTTCAGCGCCAGAATTGTTGATGTATTCCAAGTCCTTCATGAGACTTTCTTCTGTTTGATCCGGTAAGTTGTAAATCATGTCAATATTCAAGGAAGGTAATATACCTACGGCATTCTTGATGATATTGAAAATATATTCTCCCGAACCAAATTTTTCATAACGACTCATTTGTCGTAATAATTTATCATCAAAACTTTGCACACCAACGGATAATCGATCAACCCTACCCTTTAGTTTTTCTAATATCTCTGATGTTAGATGGTTTGGATTCGTCTCGCAAGATACTTCTTCGATATGAAACAATTCTTTTGCAAAATCAATGGTTCTGCATAATTCATCTAAGTCAACTGTTGGTGTTCCACCCCCAATGTAGAGGTTGACAAAATCATATCCCAATTTGGCGAACATTTCCATTTCACGTCGTAGACTTTTGAAATATGATTTAACTTTTCCTTCGTTGTAAATGAAACGGTTGAAGGAACAATATGGACATAGACTCTCACAAAATGGTATGTGAGCGTACAAAACATACTTATGATCAGGTTTTGGTATAGGGTAAGAAAAATTGGAGGGTATTGACTCCAATTGGAGCTGTTTATAAGTGATTTTGTCTATGACTTCTGATAAAATTCTAGCAGACGCTCGTTGGCGCAAGTTGTGAAGTTTAGTGTTCATTAATGGTTGCCTTTAAAATTTTGCCAATAAAGTTTAATCAAATGTCGTTATTATAGCCCAAAAAAATTGATTTACAATTCAAATTATGATTGGATCCTGACAAAATATGAATGTAGGTATCATTGGTGGCGGATCAGCCGGAATATTTGCTGCATCGGAAGCAATTAAAAGATGCACGGATGTACATATTTTTGATAACAATTCTTTTTTGGGGAGAAAACTTTCCGTTACTGGTGCTGGCAGATGTAATATCACCAATACGAACATCTCCCCTTCTCGTTATCACTCTGAAAATGATTTTTCATTTGAACGGATAATCAACGAGAATGGATATGATGTTCTGATTTCCAAATTGAACCAGTTAGGAATTTTTACATACCATACAGACGATGGCTGGGTATATCCAATATCAAATTCAGCAAGAAATATTTCCCATTTGTTAGAAGACCATTTAAGATCTATAGGCGTAAGAATTCATCTGGATACAATCGTAAAAAAAATTGTTCGAAATCAAAATCGATTCTCAATCTTTACAAATTCAGAGGAAGAGCATGAATTCGATAGAATAATTGTTGCCACTGGTGGTTGTGCTTATCCCCAACTGAACGCTAGTAATTCAATATTGAATTCAATCGAAGGACTGGGGCACAAATTAATCCCATCATTTCCTGCTTTGTCTCCAATAAAAACATCAAAAAATGAGACAAAAGACCTTTCAGGTGTTAGAACGGATGCAACTATACGAATATTTCATAAGAAAAAGGAAATTGGAAAGGAATTTGGGAATATTATTTTCACTGATTGGGGGCTTAATGGCCCTGGGGTGATGAATTTAAGTCATCTTATTAATAATAAAGATGATTTGCAGGTTCAAATCGATTTTATTGATATATTTCCCGCTAATTATTTAGAAATGATCCTTAATTCAGAGAATAAATTTCAAACACTTTCTTCGCCTTTTTTGTCAATTCTAAATTCAAAAATAATTTCTGCTGTTTTTAAGAAATGCAATCTCGATCCTAACGAAAATTTTTCTCAGTCAAAATTCAATAAAATTTATAACAATAGTAAATTTGTCGAGAAAATTACCGGCAATAGAGGATTTGAATTCTCTCAAATTTCTTCTGGTGGTGTTGACTCCTCCATGGTAAACAATGAAACGCTAGAATCGACGATATGCCCCGGCTTGTATTTTGCTGGAGAGATTTTGGACGTCATGGGACCTTGCGGTGGTTTTAATTTACATTGGGCATTTATTTCAGGGATGAAAGCTGGAAAATTAGAAGAAAGATAAGGCTCTAAATTGTTTCTATAACAAAAGTATCTTCTTTGGTAGGATTTGTTTCTAAAATTGTTTTTAATTCGGATGCTCCATTTTTCATTTTTAAAGCTTCTTCAATTCCAAAACGATAAGGTAGAAAACCTGGATTTGTCTCCAGATAGGATAATATTTTCTCTAAGCTGATAATCACATTGGTAATTATTATTTCTTGATTCCTCATCAAAAGTGAATCTACTTTTAGTTTTAAATTTCTTCTAAATACATCCATGATAACTGGGTGTTCGATTAATGCAGCAAAAGATTCCTGGTCTTGGAAAGATATAATTTCTTTTTTATGGGTACTTCTGTTTGATATAGAAAATGTTAATTTCTTAGGTTGTGTTGTTGTAGGATTGATAATTTCATCATCAGGTAACAATTCAGCAATACTAGAAATAATCTTTTCTGCACCTTCCAACATTTTTTCTTTTAATGTGCCATCTGATTGGAAAATTTCCTCAAAGGAAAGTGGTTTTCCTATGATTACACTTACCTTCGGTCTTTTTAGTGTAAGTGCGTTCTTTAATGCTTGATTCATCCCTACAAATCCGATAGGAACGATTTTAGCTCTTGATTTATAGCTTAACCAGCTTGTTCCTAATTTTGGTTCTTTCAGATTTTTATCCCATATTCCACCTTCAGGGAATATTCCCATTACACCACCTTGCTCCAAGACATTCAATGCCAATTTCAAGCCTTTCTGGTCGATTTGCCCACGCATTACAGGAATAAATCGATACAAGTTCGTAAAAAATGACATTCTTGGGTCAATTGGAATATCCCCAGAACCTAAATACTCCAATTGATGAGGTGTGTAAATCAGCATGAGAATTGGTTCGAATGATGAAACATGGTTGCCTATAACGATGTAAGGGCCACTTTGTGGAAAATTTTCAATCCCGGTTACATTTATCTCGGTTAAAACTGAAATAAAAATTTTTGCTAAAGATTTAAGAAAAAACCGAATAATTGAACGACGAGGATAATTTAATTCCTGTGGATAATCCATATCTATGACATACTCTTAGCCTTTAAAGCTTTACCTCGTTCTTCAGTATTCAAAATCCTTTTCCTAATCCTGAATACAGCTGGTGTTACTTCAAGCAACTCATCATCAGCAAGAAATTCCAATGCTTCATCCAAAGACAAATTTCGTGGAGTTGATAGCCTGTATTCGAGATCTTTATTCGCTGATCTCATATTGGTTAGGTGTTTTTTCTTGCAGACATTAACGGTGATATCACTTTCGTTGAATGTTTCTCCAATCACCATTCCTTCATAAACTTCTACTCCCGCTTCGATAAATAGCGTCCCTCGTTCTTCTGCATTTTTTAATCCATAGGTGCTTGTTGAGCCTGGTTCCCAGGCAACCAACGAGCTGGATTTCCTGGATGGCACTTCACCAGCATACGGAAAATATCCAGAGAATAAAGTGTGAATTACACCTTGTCCTCGTGTAATAGTCATGAATTGTTGTCGTAAACCTAGTAAACCCCTTGTTGGAATTTGGTACCTGAGAATTGTTTCATCTAATTTATTTTCCATACTGATAAGTTGTCCTTTTCTAGATCCAAATAATTCTATGACTGGACCAACATAATCATTGATTACTTCAATCACTGCTTCTTCAAAAGGCTCTAATAAAGACCCGTTTTGATCATTATGGAAAATGACCTCTGGTTTAGAAACTTGAAATTCATATCCTTCTCGACGCATAGTTTCGATCAAAATCGCTAAATGAAGCTCTCCCCTCCCGGAAACCATAAATCGGTCAGCAAATTCTGTTTCCCCAACACGAAGTGCCATGTTATTTTTGGTCTCTCGAAACAATCTTTCTCGAATTTGCCTGGTGGTTAATAATTTGCCCGATTTTCCAGATAAAGGCGAATTATTTACTTCGAAACTCATCTTCACAGTAGGTTCTTCAACAGTAATTTTTGGTAATGGATTTTGGTTTTCAGAAGAAGAGATTGTGTCCCCAATACTAACATTCGAAATGCCTGCAATAAATGCTATGTCTCCTGCGAGTACTTTTTCAACCCTTTTTTTCTTGAGTCCATCAAACACAAATAAATACTTTACTTTTTCCGGAAATGTGACTCCTGGATCTTTGATTAAAATTACAGATTCTCCTTCAGTTGCCACACCTGAAAAAACTCTCCCAAGACATGTGGTTCCGAGGTGATCATCATAGCCAAGATTCGCAATTAACATTTGAAAAGGATTTTCAAAATCTACTTCCGGGCCAGGAATTTGATCAATTATGGTTTCGAATAATGGTTTTAAATTTTCACCCAATTCATTTTCGCTAACACTTGTTTTACCTGTTACAGCGTTGCAAAATACCGTAGAAAAACTTGCTTGATTTTCATTAGCACCAAGCTCAATGAATAAATCAAAAGTATCATTTAATGATTGTTGAGGAATTGCGTCTTTACGATCGATTTTGTTAATAACTACAATCGGTTTTAAGCCCATAGCTAATGCTTTTTTCAATACGAACCTGGTTTGCGGCATTGGACCTTCCGCTGCATCAACTAATAGTAGAACACCATCAACCATATTTAAAACACGTTCAACTTCTCCACCGAAGTCCGCATGGCCAGGCGTGTCGATAATATTAATTTTTATAGTTTGATTGGTTCTTTCATCCAAATAATTGACAGAAGTATTCTTAGAAAGGATTGTGATTCCGCGTTCTCTTTCCAGATCAATGGAGTCCATCACCCTTTCGGATACAACTTGATGTTCATCAAAAACCTTCGTTTGCTTTAACATTGCGTCCAGTAAGGTTGTCTTTCCATGATCGACATGTGCAATAATTGCGATATTTCGAATATCATTTCTTCTAGTTAACATAAATCACCTAATTAAAAAGTATCCTGAAATTTTCAGGATTGAAATTATACTCCTAACCGGTCAAAAATTATTTATGAAAACTTCTACGCATTAAAAGTATATAAATACCAAAGATAATCAATCCAATAGAACCGGTATTGCCAATAAATCCAATTGCACTTCCCGGATTACCAGCGATGAATAATCCCCAACCAACAACCGCCAAGATTCCTCCTGGAATTAGTGGCCACCAAACGAA
>CAYSFA010000031.1:11204-11658 GCA_964430025.1 uncultured Anaerolineaceae bacterium
TGTAAGGGCACGAGAAAGAATTGTTATTAAGCCCCATCCAAGCGCAAACCAAACTAACATTACCCCCGTTTGTTCCAAAGCATTTGAAGCTGATGATTCTTCCCATGCAAAATATAATCCTGGCATTACTCCGAGAATTATTGATCCTGGAATGAGCAAACCTAATAATTTTCTATTAATTCCTGCAATCAATAAGATTAAACCAAGTCCTAAACCAATGAACAAAAAGAAATCGAGGATATTCATTTGGTTGATTATGAAAGGAATTCCTACAGATATTAGAATTATTGCTGGAAAAAGTATCAGAAAATTATTGTTTTGTGTTGTGAATCGAATGGAAAAAAAAGAAAATAGTCCCAACAAACCAACAAGTAGTAAAGCGAAACCAATAATATAAATTGCGGATGGATAGAATGGATAGAATTTTAATATTATTAATACGCTCGCAATGGTT
>CAYSFA010000031.1:11668-20671 GCA_964430025.1 uncultured Anaerolineaceae bacterium
ATGGAAATCGCGATAATTTTTATTACTTCAGTTAATTTTTTGTGGCTTGTTTTATTCATTTACCAAAAAATTGATTTCGTTTCTTTGAATTTGTGTTTCCCTTATTAAAATTGGATGGTTTTAAAAAATCATGTGGCTAAAGTCATATTTATTTCATATTAAATAAGACCAAATTCTTTAGCTATTAAAACTGCATGCATTCTATCTCTTGCGTTCAACTTATTAAAAATACTTGTGAGGTGATTTTTAACGGTGCCCTCAGCTATAACCAATGAGGTCGCAATTTCTTTATTGCTCATTCCAGTAGAAACCATCCGGAGGATTTCCATTTCCCTTCGGGATAAATTTTCAAAAATATTTTCAGTCTCCACCTTAGGTTTTCTGGGTATCCTTGTAAACTCAGCCATAACTTTTGCAGTGATGGATGGTAATAGGTAATATTCTCCTTTGGCGGCTGTCCGTATCGCTTCAAATAATTTATCTGGAGAAACATCTTTCAATAAATATCCAACTGCACCTGCGTGAAGCGCAGTAAACACCAATTCATCCTCATCAAATGTGGTTAATACAATGATTTTGATCCCAGGATGTTGATGTGCAATTCTTCTTGTTGCTTCTACTCCCCCTATTCCACTCATTCGTAAATCCATTAATATTACGTCAGGTTTGAATTTTGTTGCGGAAAAAATTGCTTCCTCACCTGAGCTTGCTTGACCAACAATATCAAAATCGTTTTGAATTGATAATAATGTAAGGAGACCTTCCCGAAATAATTCCTGGTCATCGACAATTAATATTTTAATTTTTTTGTTCATATGGCAACTCAATCTCTAACGTAAAACCAATTTTTGGTGATGTAATTATATTTAATTTTCCATTTAGTAATTCAACACGTTCTTTTAACCCTTGTAATCCATAACCAGATTTAATATATTTCATTCCAATTCCATCATCTTTAATTCTCATGTGAATTATTTTCTCATCAGTAAAATCCAAGTCACAATAATAATTCTTCGCCTCAGAATATTTACATGTATTATTAACAGTTTCCTGTACGATTCGAAAGATTGTAGATTTAATAAAAGAATCAAGATCTTTGTCAATTCCTTTGATATTAACATGTGAACGTATACCAATCCAATCACAAGGTCGAATCGCTCTGTCTAAAGCGTCTTTAAACTCTTCATTTTCTGTTAAGTCATACCTGATTGTGGATACAGACCGCCTAACATCAATTAAAGCTAATTGAGATTGCGACCTAGCTTTTTCGATCGACTCTTTTGCTTTGGTTTGATCCTCATCTATGATTGCTTGTGCTGCCTGTAGTTGCATATGAATTGTGGTTAAATAATGACCGAGCCCATCATGAATCTCTCTGGCAATTCGGTTTCTTTCTTTGATCACTGTTAATTGTTCTACCTCGTCCGCGTATGACCTTAACATCGTATTCGCATCTTCAAGCTCTGTAACTAATCTTTGAACTTCTTTTTTTGATCTTTCTTCATCGATTGCCATTTGAGTAAAAACCATTATATAAATTAGACCAGCCAGGATTGTTGGTAATGTAGACCAAACGGTAATATATTCACCACTATAATTTTTGACTGCTACACCATAACCAAAAACAATGAGAAAATTGATGAAGTATAACCAATAACCTGGAGCGAGAAAGACAGCATGACCCGCCAGAGGAAGTAACAAAATAGCAGAAAAACCTGCGCCTTTTCCTAAAAATACTATAAAACTACCAATTGGGATTTGAACCAAAAAATATATAATTATTAAATCAAAACGATCCTGCTTGCTGACAAAATTGAATCCATAAATTCCTATGGTGATGTAAACAATACCTAAAAGAACCATAACCAATAATTGCCAAAGATTAGACTCTGTAAGCGCGCTAAACATCGCAAAATAAGAAGCTAAAACAACAACTGCAAAAGCTAAATCCCCACTCCCCTTGAATTGAAAATCCTGAGTTTTATTGGTCAAAGATTTAATATTTTTCATTTATTGATTATATAATGTCTACACGCATAATTTATAAAGATAAACAGACAAGATTAGTGTCGTCTTGTCTGTTTATTGTATCGTTATTTCTTAATTTATACGATCTGTTCTCTAATCTTTGAGCTAATGTAATCCATACTAGCTACTACAAGTGCAATCGCGAGCATTTGGACGGAAGCTGCACGATAGTTTAATAAATTGATATTTTGTTGCAATAGAAATCCAATTCCACCACCACCAGCGAAACCAATAATTGTAGACATTCTTACATTAATATCCCAGCGATACATGGTAAATGAGATGTACGGTGGAACAATTTGCGGCACTACTGCGTAGACGATTGTCTGTAATCGGTTTGCCCCAGTCGCTGATACAGCCTCAATTGGACCAGCCATGATTGATTCAACTTGTTCTGAGTAAAGTTTTGCTAATGCTGCGATTGTATGTAATGCTAAAGCAAGTGCACCAGCAAATGGACCTATACCGACCCAGACAACAAATACAATTGCCATGACTAAAGCTTCAATTGACCTTAATACATTAAATATTGTTCTGGCGATCAGATATATAACCATACCAATTGGAACTGGTGATTTGGGTTTATAAATAAAACCAAGTATTGCTCCAATAACCGCTCCAAGAATAGCAGGGATTATCTGAGTAACCATGGGTTTATTTAATTGATATATCCAATTAATGCCACCCATTACAATTAGAAACCAAGTTGCAACAGCAATGGCGCCAAATAAAACTCCAAAAATCCTATGCACAAAAGGATTAAATTTCTTTAACAACAGGTTGCCTGCTTTTCCACTAATGCCAGATAATACACCTGCACCTAATAAGGAAGTTACCATAATCATGATCATTCCAAGAATATCACCGATGTCAGCGATAAATGATCCTAGAAAACCAAAGTTATTCCCTAAAGCTACAGCACTGCTTCTGCCAAAAATGATAAGCAATTTACTAACCATAAACAGGACAAAAGCGCTAATTAAAGCCATCACCACAAGACCAATTGACCTGAATATTTTTACTTTTTTACTTGGAGGTTCAATCTCGGCTGGTGGAATAGACCATTTAAATAATCCATAAACCAGCCCTGACCCAACAATAATTGATAATATTATTATCCAATTATTAATTGCCAGGAAATCACTTAGATCCCGCATCCATGAACCACCAATCGAACCTAGAAAGATTCCAATCGGGATCGCAATTAAGTTCAATGAAACAACAATAATGGGGCTTGTTACATCTTTCATTAAATTTCTTGCTGCAAAGAAACTTAATGGTACCGCGAGTAATGTGCCTAAGGTTGTGGCTAATAATGCTAAGAAAACGGTTTCAATAATCTTGTCCCATGTTTCTAATGCGGTAGCAGTAATACGAGGCGTTCCAATATTCTTGCTGGTGACGGTCTCAATGTATTGGATCTCTGTCTCAGGCCTCCTGGGGATGGTTACAGTAATTTCAAAATCTCCGTTTTCGTCAGCTTCAAACGCCCCCATTCTTAAAGTAACTCCACTCGGAGGAAGAAAATTTATTGGGCCAGAAACATTTGGTTCAAAATTTCTTCCCCTAAAGACCATTTTAGAGCCAGGCTCGGCACAATAAGAATCAGGTTCAAAATGAGCTGTTGTTTTATCTATAATTTCTGGTGTGAATCCACCTTCAGGACATGGAACATAAAAAGGAATTTCAATTTTTATTTGTTCTTTATCATATTCAAGAATGTCAGGTTTAGCTAACGCCCGTAAAATTCTAAACAATTGAGTTTGACGTCTTTCTGATTTTGTTTCAGCTAAGTTAACTTTTGTAACTTTAAAACCATAAGAGTAGGTTATTAGAGCAAATAATATAGCTAATCCTAAGCCGATTGAGCGAAGTAAAGATCTTTTATTTTTCACTATTCCCTTCCTCAGCCGACTCTTTCGGCTTCTTTACCGTAGATTTCTTTAAATTTATTGTCGTCAATTTCCTTAGGTGAACCATCAAATACCAATACACCATCGTTTAAAGCAACCACTCGATCAGCATATCGATGAACAATATCGAGAAAATGCAAACTGCAAAGGACAGTTACACCATCTTCTTTGTTTATTTTTTCTAGATATTGCATAATACTATGCGCTAAAACTGGATCGAGACTTGCGACTGGTTCATCAGCGAGTATCATTTCCGGATTTTGAATCATAGCCCTGGCGATTCCAACCCTCTGTTGCTGACCACCACTCAGTTCATCAGCGCGGTGATAGGCTTTGTCTTTAATACCTACACGATCTAATTGAAATAAAGCATCTTCGACATCTTTTTGGGGGAATTTGTTGATGACACTCATTAATGGGTTTACATAACCCAATCTACCACTCAAAACATTTGTAATTACATTGGATCGGAGAACTAAGTTGAAATGTTGAAATACCATTCCAATTCTCCGCCTTATTAAACGCAGCTCATCGTCAGAAGCGGTGATGATATCATCTCCATGCCAAATAACTTGCCCTGATGTTGGTTCAATCAATCGATTAATGCATCTTAATAAGGTAGATTTTCCTGATCCACTCAATCCGATAACAGCTAAAAATTGACCTTTTGGAACGGAAAAACTAACTCCTTTCAACGCCTGAACATTTCCATCATAAATTTTAACTAGGTTTTTTATTTCAAGCATGTCGGTTCCTAATTATAAAAATTCCCCGAATGGTTTTGCCATTCGGGGATATATTTGAATTGTTTTTTATCTAAAGTCGTCTAAAGTTTGACCAGCTGTAATCAAACGAATAACATCGTAATCAGCATCAACTGCTGGGTCAAGTCCGGTCCAACTATAGAAATCTTCGCTACCGATTGATTCAGACCATCCATCGGTTTCCGCGAACGCAAGCAAAGCTGCTTCAATTTGGGCACGTAATTCAGCTGGGAAGTCAGGGCTAAATGACAATGTATCATTTGGAATTTCTGGTGTTAAGGCTAAAATTTTAACTTTTTCAACAACATCTGGTGCTTCAGTTCGGATATTTGCACGGGCATCCAATACTAACCAACCACCACAAACTAAACCAGAATCATCAACAACACATTCATCAATCAAATCATCTGGAACATCCGGAGCATCGCCAATTTCCCAAGGTTCTTCGCCTTCAGGTTTTTGTGGAGGTGAATAGAAAGAAGTTGCGAAATCAACTTCGCCTTGATATACCGCGGATACTGCTTGATTGTGACCACCAGTTTCAACTTGTTCACCAGGAACGATACCTTGTTCAGCAAACCATGCGCTAGGAACTGTAAATCCGGAAGTTGATGCGCCATCCGGAAAACCCCATGATTTTCCGTTTAAGTCTTCCAGGGTTTCGATTCCACTATCACGGCCTACCAAAATTTGTGCCCAATATACACTGTATCCTCTACGAACTGCTTTAAAGGACACGTCAACGCCACAAAGTTGATTTGCAATAGTGTATAGGGTTGCAGGAATAAATCCCATGGAATTCTCAGGTGATGCACACATTTCTTCGGCTGTGGCTGCATATGATGTAGGAACAACAACTTCAAACTCTAAGCCTGTTGCTTCTTTTAATGCTTCTGCCATAACTTCACCACCAGTTACGATTACATTGGCATCTGTGGATGGAACGAATAACACTTTTATTGGATTATCGACTGTTCCAAACATTACCTCTGGCTCTTCCACAACTTCTGGTTCTTCAACTACTGGTTCTTCGACTACTGGTTCTTCAACCACTGGTTCTTCAACCACTGGTTCTTCAACTGGCGCAGGTTCTGGAGTGGGAGTCGGTTGACAAGCACTCAGAACTAAGGCCAATGTTAGAAGAATTGCAAAAACAATATATTTCGTATTCTTCATTTCTTCCTCCTAGAGAAGTAATAAATAGGGAAATTTCCCTTCACCTCATTTATTCTAGTCAATTTAAATACTTAAGCAACTCTTTTGATGACCCTTATTTGTTTTTAATGAAATATTTTAAGGTTGTCAATAACAATTTAGTTGGTTATGCGAAATATTCAAAAGTTAATTTAAGGTAGGTTGACTAATCCTTGACGAGAACTCAATCAATGATAAAATCTCCACCAGATTAAATTATTGAGCGAAGGTAACTTAGAAAGTGAGAGGCGCTCAAGGAAGGTAAAAACATGTCAAAAATTTTATTAAACGCGGTACCCCGCACTATTATCGGTAAGCAGGTTAACCAACTTCGCCGTGAAGGAAAATTACCAGCAATTATCTATGGTCACAAAGTTGATCCAAAACCAATTACACTGGATCTAAGAGAAGCAACTAAAGTTCTCTCGACGACAACCAGCTCCAGTTTGATTACTGTTGTTCTTGAAGGAAAAGAATATCCTTCCTTAGTAAGAGAAAAACAAATCAACTTTATTTTAGGCACTTTAAAGCATATTGATTTTCTGACCGTTTCATTAACAGAAAAAATTCGCGCTTCAGTTTCAGTTGTATTCGAAGGCGAAGCATCGGTGGTGAAAGAATTCAATGCAATTTTATCTACAGGATTAAGTCAAATTGAAATTGAAGCTTATCCTCAGGATCTCCCCGAAACTTTCATTGTTGATGTCTCAGTTTTGAAACAACTTGGTGATTCAATTTTGGTAAAAGACCTCGCTGTTCCCCAAAATGTTGAGGTTTTGTCAGATCCAGAAGAAATGATTCTCTTTGCAAGCAGCCAGAAATCCGACGTGGAAGCGGAAGAACTCGAAGAAGGACTTGGTGGCGCGGGAGAACCCGAAGTAATTGAAAAAGGAAAGAAAGAAGAAGACGTCGATTAATTCTTTTTCAATTCGTAAATTAACTAGACAAATAACAAGAGGTTGTCGCATGACAACCTCTTGTTATTTAATCACATCTCCAATAATTCGTATGAATTCACGAGTAATTTTTGCAGAAATCCCCCACAATAATTCACCATCAAATAAGTTGTAAAAAATCACAGATCCATACCAACCGCTTGGATGTGTATAAATTCGTTCTTCCCAGTTCTTTTCATTTCTTAAAAAACTTAATGGAATGGTAAAAACCCTATCCACCTCTTCATCAGAAACATTTAATGGGACCGGCCAATTAACCATCGAGACAACAGGGGTTACAACGTAATCTGAAACTGTCACAAAATCGGGCATCAAACCAATTAAGTGAATATTTTGTTTGTCTAAACCAATTTCCTCATATGTCTCTCGTATAGCTGTATCAATTATGGATTGATCGCTTATCTCTTCCCCACCACCTGGAAATGATACTTGCCCACGATGATTTTTAAGTGAATCTGCTCTTCTGGTAAACAAAAGTTCCCAGTTTCCATTTACACAGACCAAAGGCACCAAAACTGCGGCTTTTTTGAGTGAAATTTGAAAAGTGTTTTGTTCATTTTGTAAGCTTTGTTCTCGCTCTTTTTCCAACAGCTCGCGTATAAGATCGAAATTAATATTATCGCAATCTTCACTCATTTTTCGCCTATATTTTGTTCTGTAATTTCCTGTATAGTATCAAAATCATAATCACTTAATAAAGACCGTGCAAAAATTAAATATCCTGTATGAGCAACCATGCGATCAGTTGGTCTTAATCTTTCGGGTTCAGGTTTGAAAAAACGTAATAGAATTTCAGCCACTTCAATAAAGGCAAATTGATTTAACCGCAGCTGGTGCAACAATCTTGAAACCTGATTAGTCGTCGGTACAAGACTTGCAAAAAAACCTCCAGGTTTTAAAGCTTTTTTGGCCTGTTCAATATAATCATAAGGATTCATGACGTCCAGAAATAGAGCATCAACATTCTTTTCATCAAAACCTTCCTGAATATCCCGTAATTTGAAATCAACACGATCCTCCAAACCAACCAGTTGTAAATTCTTCTTTGCAAGGTTTTGAAATTCTTTTTTCTGATCGTAAGAAAATATCTTTCCTGTCGACCCTACAGCGAATGAAAGAGCGATTGTCATCGCACCGGATCCAGTACCAGCTTCAATAATTTGTTGTCCTTCCCCCACACCCATTTGAAATAATAGATAGCCAATATCTTTTGGATAAAGTATCTGGGTAATTCTCTTCAAATCTACTAGAATATCTGCCAATGAAGGTTGTAATAGAAAGAAAGGAGAACCATTGTGACTAAGTATTTTACTTCCGTACAATATTCCATTTATATCATTGTGCTTGATAATACCTCTATGAGTATGGAATTCTTTGTCTTCCACTAAGGTAAAAATAAAACTTTTATGTCTCAATCCAACTATTTGTATTAAATCCCCAAATTTTGCTGCTTTTGCATTTATATTCCACATTGAAAGCCTACTTCTCGAATTTTAAATTGGTAATCCATACTGCTAAAAAAGAAAAAATTAAAGACCCAATAATTCCAAAACCTAGATTTACCCAACCTACTCTAATAAAATTAATTCCTGCCTGATTTGAAATGTAGTGACCAAGGAAGAATCCGATTAAAGAGAAAAAACCAATGGTAATTAATCTAAAAAACCCTCCTCCTTTTATAAAATGAAAAAGAAATCCAATTAACAGGGCAAACAATAAACTTAGGACAATTCCAGGTAAATAATTCATTTCATCCTCAAAATTTAATAATTCCTTCTGTTATTATAACCATTATTTAATTGGCTACTGAATACCCTATTTGGTTTAGAACTTGTTGTTATAATATTGAATTACCAAAATGAATCGGGAGTAAAGAATGTACAAAATAAAATTTGGCACAGATGGTTGGCGTGCAGTAATTGCGGAAGACTATACCTTTGATAATCTTAGAAGATGTGCACAAGGTTTTTCTCTTTATTTATTAGACAAGGGTTATTCGGGTCAGTGGGTTGTTGTTGGATACGATAAACGCTTTCAATCTGAGAACTTTGCCAAAGCGGTTGTTGAGGTTTTAACCGCCAATGGTTTAAATGTTTTTCTTACAGATTCAGCAACTCCTACACCAGTCATTTCATTTTCAGTGATTCA
>CAYSFA010000032.1:0-5513 GCA_964430025.1 uncultured Anaerolineaceae bacterium
CGCAGGTACGGGGAAAGGGTGGAAGTACCATCCTGATCGAGCATGTTGCGTCCATTGGTGTATTGAAAAATGGGTGCTTGCAGGAAGGAATTCAGCCGTGATCTGGCTTCTTTTTCGGTGGCGGGGAAAAATGGATTGGGCGTTGAAGACGGAAGCTGGTCTGATGTGAGCCTCGTGGACGATGGGAGTAAATGATCTGGTTTCGAGAAGAAAATTCGGCTTTTGGGGATCGCTTTCCAGTTTTTGCTGAAGGGGGTGAAGACTGTGTAGGGGGTTCCGTCACTTTTTAGCACTTGTTGGGGGTGATGGATGGTGAGACCTGTAACTAAATGCAGAGGAAAGGTTTGCTGGACCAAACGATCCCTTTCCAATGCATAGGGGCTGTAGTCTTCTTCTGCAAATAATGCTTCAATTTCTGTCTCTTGAAAAAGCTTATGAAAGACATCAACTGGTTTACCTTTTCGAACAATCAGGCCATTACTCAATGTTGCTATCTCTCCAGCCAGGCTTGTTAATCCATTAATTAAAAAATTCTGGCGTTGGGAAGGAGGATTTTCAAGCAGTGCTGGATCGAGGATAAATAATGGAATGACGGGTAGGTTTGTTTGCATTGCTGTATGCAAAGCTGGGTTATTTTCCAATCGTAAATCACGCCTGATCCACCAAATCACCGATTTCATAGCTTGATTGTAGCATCTTGCGTCAAAATACAGCCCGAAAAACTTGTATAATCAAGCTATCTTCTTTCAGGAGGAATTGATGAAAAGAATTGCGGTATTGACAGGGGGAGGAGATGCTCCTGGTCTAAATGCAGTTATTCGGGCAGTGGTTAAAACGGCTGAAAATGAATTTAATTGTGAGGTGTTAGGCGTTCGCAATGGCTTTGATGGGTTTGTCACGCAAGAAGGAATTTTCCCGCTTAATTCCTCTCTGGTCAGAGGAATTTTACCGCGAGGGGGCACAATTTTGGGGGCTGCCAACCGTGGAAACCCATTTGCATTAAAAATAAAAAACCCTGATGGAAGTATTTACTTTGAAGATACATCGGATAAGGTGATTGAAAGAATTCGAAGTCTGGGGTTGGATGCCCTGGTGGTTGTTGGGGGAGATGGTACTTTACATATTGCAAAAGAATTGCATGAGATTGGTGTACCGGTAGTTGGGGTCCCCAAAACGATTGACAATGATGTGGGCGGAACCGATTTTTCTTTCGGGTTTGATACAGCTGTAGCTACCGCAACCGAGGCGATCGACAAATTACACACGACTGCGGAATCACATCACCGGGTAATGGTGTTGGAATTGATGGGACGCGACGCGGGTTTTATTACCTTATATGCAGGAATCGCAGGTGGGGCGGATGTGATTCTAATTCCTGAGATCCCATTCCAATATGAATCATTATGCCGGAAGGTAAAAGAGAGAATTAAGCGGGGCTCATATTTTAGTATTTTTGCCGTTTCAGAAGGGGCGTCAGTAAATGGAGAGGAAAAAGTTTACTTGCGAGAAGGTGACAACATTCATCAAGCCCGTTTAGGAGGAATCAGTAATCAGATTGCTGATCGTATTGCCAAAACTTGCGATGTAGAGACGAGAGTGACTATCCTCGGTCACCTGCAGAGAGGCGGCAGCCCGACACCGTTTGATCGCTGGTTGGCGACCAGGCTGGCAGCAGAAGCAGTTCGTGCAGTTGGCCGTGGAGAGCTGGGTATGATGTCTGCAATAAAGGGGAATATTGTGACAACCATTCCCTTATCCGAAGCATTAGCTTTAGTCAAGCGAGTGGATGTGAATGGCGATACCGTAAAGACGGCCCGGAATTTAGGAATTTCACTCGGCGACGATTAATTATTCGTGTCGAAGAGCTTCGACCGGTTGCAGGTTAGCTGCTCGATTGGCTGGGTAGATCCCAAAGAATAAACCAACCGCGGTGGAGAAAAGGGTAGCAAGCAAAATTGCATCCAGACCAACCACCGGGGTTAATTCGGTGTTGTTAGCTGCGGCGATTAACCCAACAACAAAGGCAATGGACCAACCAAGCCCAATTCCGATGATGCCGCCAAACATACTTAACAAAGAAGATTCAGTTAAGAATTGAATCAGGATATCACGTTTACGTGCCCCAATCGCTTTCCTCAACCCAATTTCACGGGTACGCTCCGTCACGGAAACGAGCATGATATTCATGATACCAATGCCGCCGACCAAAAGAGAGATCGCGGCAATTCCCCCCAGAAAGATGGTCAGCACCGAAGTGATGCTTTGGGCAGTAGCGACAAAATCCTGCTGTGAGAAAATTTGGAAATCGTCAGTACCAAGGTCGGTACGGTGACGTGCTCTTAAAATCTGAGATATTTCTTCGGTTGCCTGGGTTACCAGATCGGCACTGACAGCCTGCACCAGGATAAAGTCCACGCGATCACCACTCCGTCGAATAAGGCGGGATTGTGCGGTGGAGAATGGGATGATGACCACGTTATCTTCACTTCCGAACGCGCTACCTCCCCGTGGAGTAAGGACACCAATCACCCGGAAAGGTTGTCCCTCGATGCGAATCGTTTCGCCGATCAGCCCATCCCGGTGACCAAATAATTCATCAGCCACGTCGACGCCAATCACAGCAACAGAACCGCGCCCAAGGATATTTTCTTCACTTATGAAATCACCATCTAAAAGTGAATAGTTGCGAACAGAAAGGTAATCCGGGGTGACTCCATTGATGCTGGATGTCATCGATTCACCGGCAAAGCTTACCGGAAGATTGGAACTGATATATGGGGCTACCGCCTCCACAGATGGGGCTTGAAATGGATCACCTATCGCTTCCGCATCCCCGAGAGTGAGTGGTTGGGGATTGCGGACATCCTCTCCTCCTCCACGAAACACGAAGAGAAGGTTCGAGCCCAACCCACTGATCGAACCGGTGATAGTATTTTGAGCTCCACTCCCCACGGCCAACATTGCGATCACAGCGGCAACGCCAATGACTATGCCCAGAATGGTTAATCCGGAACGTGTTTTATTAGCGTTTAATGATTCAAGCGCTTCAATAATTGCCTGGCCAATGTTCATGCTGGAACCTCCTCAGTGACCACTTTCCCATCACTAAGGTGGATAATGCGCTGTGTTTGCATGGCTACATTCATGTCATGAGTGACAATAATGATCGTTGTTTTTCGGGTTTGATTGAGGGATAAAATCAAATCCATGATTTCTTTGCCAGATTTCGAATCAAGGTTTCCGGTTGGTTCATCTGCCATGATGATGGAAGGGTCGTTTATCAGTGCACGTGCAATGGCAACTCGTTGTTGTTGACCTCCGGATAATTCGGTAGGCTTGTGGGTTATTCGATCTCCCAATCCGACCGCTTTGAGCGCTTCAATCGCTTTCTCTTTTCGGTTCTTGATCATCCCGGCATATCGTAAAGGTAATTCGACATTTGATAAAGCTGATTGACGGGTAAGTAAATTGAAACTTTGAAAAACGAACCCAACCATTTTGTTTCTAGCTAAAGCCAGCTGATCATCATTCATTTTAGATACCTGAACGCCATCCAATACATACTCACCTGAAGTAGGCCGGTCAAGGCAACCTAATAAATTCATCAGTGTAGATTTTCCTGAACCCGAAGGACCCATGATGGAGACTATCGAACCTCTTTGGATTTTAATATCCACACCATCCAAAGCATGCACCTGGATTTCTCCCATCTTGTAGATCTTCTTCAGATCATGGGTTTCAATGACCCAATCTTCCATCTTTACCTCTAAAATCCACCCATAGGTCCGCCACCGGGGGGCATGAATTCAGTTGGTGGATTCAAAACTATTGTATCCCCTACCTTTACATCGCCATCAATAATTTCGCTCTGTAAGTCAGAAGAAGCGCCAATGGTAATCTCTACCGGCGTTGGAAGCAGTTCACCCGGTCTAAGTAAGTAAACAACCCGCTGTCCATCCAACAAACGAACAGCCCGGTTGGGGATGATCACAACATCTTCTATTTCTTCAATAATAATATTAACTGCTGCAGTCATACCGGGACGAACACTTTCGTCAGCATCGGTTAACTCAATGGTGATGGTGAAATTTACGATACCAGCGGTAATATTCGCGACCTGAGCTACCTGGGTTACAACCCCTTTATATTCCTTGTTATTAATTGCGTCAAAACTAATGCGAGCTGACATTCCTTGCCTGATACGATTGATATCAATTTCCGGAATTTCCACATCCACCAATAATTTTGAAAGATCGTCGATCCTGAAAGATATAGTTCCAGGTGCAACCTGATCACCTACTTTTGATCGAATTTCCGTGATCGTTCCACTAAATGGCGCTTTTAGATTTTTCATATCCAAGGTTGCTTCCAATGCTGCTATTCTCGCCTCTGCCGCTGCAATATCCTTCGGATCAGGGCCATCTTTCAGGCGCTCCCACTCTCTTAATGCTTCGTTGTATTGGGCTTGTGCCAAGGCTAAGTTTCCATCGGCTATATCGATCTCGTTCTGATCAGGTAATCCCTGAGCATAACGCCAGTTGGCTTCAGCTCGGGCAGCGATTGCCTTCGCGGCAGCCCATTCTGCCAATGCGCCAGCACGGATTGGATCATCCTCAGGTAAATGATCGACATTATCATATCGTTTTTCCCATTCCTTGGCATTGTCAAGAGCAATTATGTAATTGGCATAGGCTTCGTCAATGGTATTTTGGGAAGCACGTTGGTATTGTTTGGATTGTTTACGTGTTTCAGCTTTTTCTAAAGCTTCTGTAGCATTTGCCAGGTTGGCTTGTGCCTGAGCTTGGGCTAAGGTTGAATTCAATAAATTATCAAGATTTTGTCTGGCATTCACCAGATCAGCTTCAGCCAGGATAATAGATTGCGAAAGAGAAGTTTGGGATAAGGAAGCTAAAATCTGATCAGTTTGAATTAGATCTCCTAATTCATAATTGATGTCCTCAATATTTCCATTGGTCATCCAGCTCATCAGAGCAGATTGATTGGAACGCACAGTTCCTGTTGCCCCGACCAATGATGTCAGATTTCCTCTTGTGACTTCAACAGTCTGAAATGAGGATGCCAGGTTTTTTGACGCATTTTCCTGAGCGTATCGCACGGCAAAAAATATTCCAGTACCAGCAATTGCCAGGATGAGGAGGATTATAATCTTTTTCTTCATGTTTCCCTTCCCGTAATCATTACCTCAGTAATTTACCAAGATCTTCTTATTTTTAATAAACAAACTATGTATTTTTAAATGACTGAGTACAGACTTCAGTGTTAATGGATACCCAATCTATTTTATGATAATTGTAATCCTTATTCTGCGCTTAGCATGTTAGAAATATATTAGAGAGCCTTTTCTATCACCCTTCTATGTTAAAATTTCATTTCGTAAGCATATCATCTCTTGAAAAAGAAATGGTGTTTAGCTAAATGTTTGTATAAAGTATGCGAAAAAAAATAGAAATCACCAGTAAAAATTTATTTTGGGGAATCATTATTTTTTTGAT
>CAYSFA010000032.1:5523-20648 GCA_964430025.1 uncultured Anaerolineaceae bacterium
ATTCTCTCGAATAGTGGTGTTCCTTCTCTAAAATTCTCTGAAACTGTACGAGTAGATACCCGCTGGATTGAGTTTGATTACGTCACCTGGACGATTGAAACTATTTGGAGAAAGGTGGCACAGGTTTCAATAGGTACGCACCGTTATCTGAATGAAAGGCAACAAAAAGAGGTAGTTGAAGATTACTTCAACTTGATTAATCACCAGCGAGAGGTACGTGAGAAGATTAATAACATTTATGTCGATCCCGAAATCGAAAATCCGGATTTGATGGCTGAGCCGTATCTGGCAGAACAACGTGCCATTCAAAGTGAATTACATAAGGTCGGATATTTATTCGAAGGCATTTTACAATCGCAGGTGTCTTTTTCAACCAGTGTTTCTCAACTTGCATTTCTACAACAACCATTCCCTCCAGTCCAATATCACACAACTTCCCTGCCTTATGCCCTTATCGTTTCACCCCGAAATGAAATACGACAGGTATCTAATATCTCCTTGTTGCCAGATTTAACCTTGGATCAAATTGTTCATTTGGAGAATTCTGTGGAACAACGATTGGATGTTTCCGCCCTGGTTGTAGAAATTGGTGGGGTGGGAGTGTATCCCACTATGGTGATGGAAACAAATAATCTGACCTGGTTGGCAGAGGTTGTGTCGCATGAATGGACCCACAATTTTCTAACTCTGCGACCCTTGGGGTTGTTATACGATCAGACTCCTGAAATAAGGACAATTAACGAAACCACCGCATCCATAGCTGGCAAGGAATTGGGTAATTTGATCATCGAGTATTTCTATCCAATCTTGAAACCGAAACCCACAATTGATCCGGTTGAAACTGTAGAGGAAGTTTCCATCGCTGAAGAATCCCCGGATGCATTTGATTTCCGGGCAGAAATGCGTGAGACCCGGGTGACGGTAGATGATCTGCTTACACAAGGAAAAATCGAAGAAGCTGAAGCGTATATGGAGGATAGACGCATACTATTTGTTCACCAGGGCTTTAACATCCGGCGATTAAACCAAGCTTACTTTGCTTTCCATGGGGCGTACGCGGATCAACCTGGTGGTGCAGCTGGAGAAGACCCGGTGGGGGAAGCAGTAAGAACCTTAAGATCGCAAAGTCCTAGTTTGGCAGACTTTGTGAAACGAATTGCCTGGGTTACTTCTTTTGAGCGATTGCAAAAATTGGTTGCGCCGTAAACAATCAGCAATGATCTTTAGAAATCATCATCAAATCCGCCGCCCATCCCACCCATTCCACCCATTGCAGGTGAGTCCAGGTCGTTTGCGAGTTCTGGTAAATCACGTTCGATTTCATCCGGTGATTGACCTTTTTCCAAACGATCGACTACCTCATCAAATTCTGGAGGCATTTCTTCGCCTAATTCACCGGACATTCGTCGCATCATCTTTCCTAAGGCGACAGGATCATCTTCCAATCCTTCCAGGCTGGATGGGTCGCTGAAATCTTCCAGACGGCTATCTTCCGACTTCCCGATTCTGATACGACCGATCTTTCTTGAGATATTGTCGCTTCCACAATGCTTACAATTAACCGGTTTCCTGCCATAATCAGCATATGTCATAAATATTTCAAAACGTTTTTTACAATCTAAACAACGATAATCATATAACGGCATATGAGGAATCCTTTTTATTATGAATTATGATGACAGAAACTTTCCTTACTGGAGTTTCGCAGCTTTTATCCATTATAATTTGTCTTATAGAATTTTTTAAGAACAAACGGTTAATTTTCAACTGTTTGTGTACAGATCGATCCGTTTTACCTTGAGGTCTTATGCTTGAAAATACAAATATAAGTTTTGATCTATTGAAAAAGGAACCATTATTAATCGTATTATCTGGACCTTCTGGTGTGGGAAAAGATGTTACTCTCCAGGCTCTGAAGAAAAAGAACATCCCTTTGCACTTTGTGGTTACAGCAACGACTCGAGCTCCAAGACCTGAAGAACAACACGGAGTAGATTATTTCTTCTATACTAAAAAAGAATTCGAAAAAATGATTGCAGAAGATGAATTGCTTGAGTATGCGATTGTTTATGAAGATTATAAAGGCATTCCGAAAGATCAGATTCGTAAGGCTATGCAGAGTGGGTTGGATGTGATTTTGCGTGTGGATGTGCAAGGTGCTGCCAAATTAAGGGAGTTAAACCCGGATGCTGTCATGATCTTCCTAATTCCCAGTAGTGTGGAAGAATGGCATGATCGTCTAAATAGCCGGCAAACTGAGACGCCTGAAAGTATGAAAATCAGGTTGGAGAAAGTGAAATGGGAATTAGAATACCTGCCAATCTTTGACTATATGGTGATTAATCGCCATAATCACCTTGATGAAGCGGTGGATACGATTGCGGATATCATTTCCGCTGAACATCATCGCACCATTCCCAGAAAGATCACTTTATGAAAATTACTTCTTTTGAACAACCTCCACAAGACTATCAAACACCACAGCCGCCCCCTTCTCCTCAGGCTGTGCGTATAGAAGTTGACAATCCTGCTTCCAAACCTCTGGTTACTTACGCGATTCTCATTATTACCATTGTAGTTTACCTAGCCCAAATGTTAACCCAGAACACAATGAATATCGATTTACCTGCAGCTTACCTGGCAAAATACAATCAATTAATTTTGAACGGACAATTCTGGAGATTGGTGACCCCAATTTTAGTTCATGGAAGTATCGCCCATATTGGATTTAACATGTACGCCTTATATATTTTCGGTAGAAACCTGGAATTCCAATATGGTCATGCTCGTTTTCTGATACTCTATTTGCTGGGCGGCTTTGCTGGAAATGTCGTTTCTTTTGTTATGTCTCCCAATCCATCATTGGGTGCCTCCACAGCTATTTTTGGTCTGTTAGCAGCCCAAGGTGTTTTTATTTATCGAAACAGACGCTTCTTTGGCAATCGTGCTCGTCCAATTCTCACCAATATCCTTTTCATCCTGGGTATCAACCTGATATTAGGAATGAGCCCGATGATCGATAACTGGGGGCATTTCGGTGGGTTGTTGGGTGGCATCGTGTTTGCCTGGACGGCTGGTCCTTTGTGGGAAATGAAAGCAGATTTGCAAGGCTATCGTTTGGTTGACCAACAAGAAAACTGGCGGATCGTTTTGGGGGTCCTGATTGTGGTGGTAGCCTTTGCCGCCTTAGCGATTGTCAGGTGGTTTTAGCATTCTAATCAAACAAAAACAATTTATAAATTTCTAAGCGGAGCAGACAACTCAGTAATAAGGTTTGTTTATCTTTAATTACTAAATTATGACGTTTTTAGTGTATATTAGATAGGGTTATTGATTATAAATTCCAAAATATTTTCTACATATATAATTAAGAACAATTTGTTTGAACATCGTTTTTCCAGGGTGATCTTTCATTTATTATGAAACCTATTAATTTCATTAAACAATTCTTAGAACCATTACAATCCAAACAACTTAAACGTATGCTCGCCTATATGACATTGGTTATTTTTAGTGTCGAAACCATTGTCATGATCCTTTTGGAATTTGTTATTGATATCCCCGAACCTATAGTCTGGTTTGTGGATGGTATTGTGCTGGTTTTTATATTATTTCCTATAATTTATTTCCTGATTATAAAACCAATGAAATTTCAAATTGATGAAACTCAGAGAACGAATCTCGAACTATTGAAATCCAATGAAATCCTTGAACGGTTTTTTGATATTAGTGAATTTTTAATTGCTTATTTTGATTCAGATTTTAATTTCATTAGGGTAAATAAAACTTATGCGACAGCTGACCACCATACTCCTGATTATTATGTTGGAAAAAACCATTTTGAATTGTTCCCAAATAAAGAAAACCAGGAGATTTTTGAAGAAGTCGTGAGGACTGGGAAACCATTCAGTGTAGTTGAGAAACCATTCGAGTATCCCGAAAATCCTGAACGAGGAACAAGCTATTGGGACTGGAGTCTGATACCGATTAAGGGTCAAGATGAGAACGTAGTTGGATTGATCATGGTACTAAGTGATGTCACCAGCCGAAAAATATCTCAAATAGCACTGGTAGGAAGTGAAAATCGTTTCAGAGGAGTCTTTAATCAAACGTTCCAATTGGTGGGATTGCTTTCACCAGATGGAAATTTAATCTTATTCAATCAAACAGCGCTTGATTTTACTGGGATTAATCCTGATAAGATTTATGGAAAACCATTATGGGAGATGTCCTGGTGGGAGCATGATGATGAAATTATTAAATCTATAAAGAATGCCATTTATCAGGCCGCGACAGGTGAGACAATTCGTTTTGTCCATCCCATTACTTCGGTCCTAGGGGAAATTGCAACCATGGATATCACCATAAAACCATTACAAGACAAAGAAGGGAATTTGCTATTATTAATTTTTGAAGCTCGTGATATAACTGACCGAATCATCACTGAAGCAAGGTTACGCAAGAATGAGGAAGAAATTCAGCGTTTATATTTAGCTGAAAAGAAAGCTCACATAATGGCAGAATCTTTACGTGATGCAGCTTTAGACCTATCAAGTTCATTGATCAGTGGTAATGTGTTTGATTCATTACTAAACAACATATTCAAACTTGCACCTTTTACCAGCGCACACATAGGATTGTTAGAGGATGAAGATAACCTGATTGCCCGCGTTGCTCGGGGAGAAGAAAATTGGCCGGATGAAAAGAAATTTTTTGGAAAGAGTTTCAATATTCTGAAAATTCCTTCTTTTGAAGCATTATTCAATCAAAACCAGGTGGTTTCCGTTCCTGATACAAAGTACCATACACCATCCAGTTATTTTCCAGGACATGAATATATTGGTAGTTGGATAGCTATTCCTCTTAAAGCAAGCGATCAAATCATTGGTTTGTGTTTGCTTGAACATATTCAACCAAATTTTTTCACAGCGGAAATGATCAATTCTACTGCAGCAATAGCAAGCCAAGCTGCTGTTGCTATCCAGAATGCGTGGTTATTTGAGCAAGTTCGTGATGGCAGAGAACAATTACAAGCACTTTCCCGGCAATTGGTGGAAGTGCAGGAACTTGAGCGACAGTATATTGCACGTGAATTACATGATGAAGCCGGACAGACTCTGGCATCATTGATGGTTGGCTTGAAAGTGATGGAAAGTAAGAGCCATGATCCCGAAGAAGTAATCAAGCACAGTAGAGAATTAAAACAAATCGCAGATGGTGTCTTAGAAAATTTGCATAGGTTATCAATCTCATTGAGACCAGCAACTTTGGATCATCTTGGTTTGGTATCAGCAATAAGACAACATGTAGAAATGATTAAAGATCTTCACGATCTTAATGTTCAATTTGAGATCATTGGAAAACCTGAAAGATTAGCGGTGGAATTAGAAACAGCGATCTATCGAATAGTTCAGGAAGCATTAACAAATATTGTTCGACATGCCAAAGCAAAAAGAGCAGATGTCATCCTGGAAACAACCAATGATGGTGTTATGGTAATCGTGGAAGATGATGGTATTGGGTTTGATCCCAGGAAGGTGACAGCTGACCACTTAGGGTTGGTGGGAATGCAAGAACGTGCTACCATGCTAGGAGGAAAGATTACCTATGAAAGCTCACCAGAGCAGGGCTCGATTATTAAATTGGAGGTACCATGCCGATTCGAATCCTGATTGCAGATGACCACCGCATTATGAGGGCTGGATTGAAATCCTTGTTAAATGCTGATTCAGGGCTTACGGTTGTGGGAGAAGCTACTAATAGCAATGAAGCGATGGTGATTGTTAAAGAATTATTACCAGATGTTGTTTTGCTGGATATTGGCATGCCTGGTAATGAAAAATTGGAAGCTTTACGAGACCTGACGAAAATATCTCCGGATATTAAGATTCTTGTTCTCACAATGCATGAAGATTTAGAATTGTTGCAGGAATGTTTACGACAAGGAGCGTCTGGATATATTATCAAACGTGCAGCTGAGTCAGAATTGGTGGATGCTATTTATGCTGTGCAAAGGGGAATGGTCTATGTTCACCCTGATATGATTCAATCATTAGTGTCCAAAACCAACAAATTCATGGTCCAAAAGAAAGAAATAGAGCCATTAACGAATCGTGAAATCGAGGTTTTGGTACTACTTGCCAAAGGATACACAAATAGACAAATTTCAGAAAAACTTAACATAAGTGCCCGAACAGTTGAAACTCACCGTTCGAATATTATGGGGAAATTAGACTTACATAGTCGTGTGGAACTAGTTCGTTATGTTAGTGAAAATAAAATTGAGGAAGAATGAGAAGAATCTCTCAGTAGTTTCTACGTAGATTTTTATTACTAGTTCAAAATGGTTCTCCGTAGATAATCCCTGAAAATACCAAATTCATACTGTTAAAAAATCGCCTGCAATTTTCTATAGTTTATGTAGGCGATTATTCTTTTAACCAGGGAGAGTTATGAACTTACAAAAAGATCTGGAAATTGAAATACCAAGCGAAACAGTCTCCAGTGCATTGCAATTATTTCCTAAAAATAATAGATATTTGAAGGTAGGAGATAGTCTTAATGATATTTTGGCTGTCATTGACCTTCAAAAAATAGATTCATCAGTTGATGAAAATATTCAGACAGTTTTACGATTGTCTTTACTAACAGCCTTTCAATTTGAAGAAAAATTATCAGATCATCAGACTTCATCTGCAGTTCTTCGTCGTGTTGATTGGAAATACGCTCTTTTCCTTCCCCTAAACTATCCTGGGATTGCGTGGCAAAACTTAAGCCATTTCAGACAGAAATTGATTTCTTCAAATGTAGCTATGGATGAGTTTGGTAATTTCTTGTCCATATTAGAGCAATTGAATTTTTTTGTTGATTTACAAGATCTAATGAATGACCCGAAAGAATTAATTTTTTTTATATGTCAATTAAACAGCGTGCAACTCTTAAGGGAGACAATGAAATCTGCGTTAGGTCTGCTTGTTAGTCTTGAGCCAGATTGGCTGGTAAATCAGGTGTCACCTCATTGGTTTGAACGATACCGTTCCGGTTTTCCAGGATTTTCTCATTCTCCAAACAATATCGAAATTGCATCCAATGCCGTAAAGATTGGATCCGATATTTATGCACTTTTAGTTTCTGTACTGAAGTTAAATTCTAAAAAAATCAATTTAAGTTCTGAAATTTTAAGACTGAATCAAATCTTTCAACAGCAATTTTATTTTTCAGGTGAGATTATTTGCTGGCGGTTACCTGATTGCAGAAGTTGTATTTGTTCAAATTCATTACAGGAAGGAGGATAGATGAGGGGATTTTTTTAATTAACATTTCTTTGGTGATAGGCCTTATTACTAAAAAATTTTTACCTTAGCAATTTTCTAAAAGGATATGAAAATGAAGACTAAAAAAATAATCAACCTACTTGTTTTGATCACACTTGTTTTTTCACTTATTTTGAACGCGAATGGACAAGTTGCAGCTCAAACTGCCAATCCTCCCTTAGTAGAAGATAAGCCAGAGGAAAAAGGTAAAATTACCCAGGAAGACCGCGAAGCAGCTGCAGATCGAGCCGCAGCAGGCGGTTTTGAATTGGAGGCGTTGGCGAAATTTGATTCGAATTTGAGTGCGCCAATGGATATGAGTATGGATATGGGTAGTGAAGCTCCCAGATACTTTAGCCATCCAAATTATGCGAATAGTCCATTGCCGGGTAACATCGTATCAGAATGGAATGAGATTGCACAGAACATCTTGCAACCACCATCAATGCCTGATATGCCAATGATGATGGGGGATATCTCGATGGCTACCGCATTTGTTTACTTGTCTTACACCCAGGCTGCGGTATATAACGCCTTGATTGCCATTGAAGGTGGATATTATGCTTATGATGGTGATCCAACATTTGTTACGTACATTCCGATGGTTGCGAGTGGAGGTACAGGTGATGTGGCTGGAGATGTGATTAGTGACAAAAATTACATTACCGACAGCACAGCCACACGAGAAGCTGCTGTAGCTACGGCTGCATTTAAAGTATTATCTCACTATCTGCCTGGTAATTTAATATTACCTGTTAAATATGCTGAATCCTTAGCAACAATACCTGATGGTCCGGAGAAAGAAACTGGCATTTTGATCGGGGAACAAGCTGCTGCGGAAATAATTCTTTTAAGAGAAAATGATGGGTTACTAGAACCTGACACTTACATATTACCCACCCCTGGGCCAGGAGTCTGGGAACCCAACGAGATGCCAGTTGGTACAGATGTTCCGCCTGTCGATCCGTGGATGGCTGAATTAAAGCCATTTTTGCGTGATACACCGGAGCAATTTCGTCCTGAACCTCCCCCTGCACTTGATAGTGTTTTATACGCAGAAGACTTAAATGAAGTCAAGAATGATGGTGGAGCATCAACAGTAACTTCTGAACATTTGGAAGTCGCGAAATTCTGGACAGACAATATGGTCATTCAGACCAACAAATCTTACCGGAATATTGCTGAAACACGCAGCCTGAATTTGCTTGATACTGCTCGTTTGATGGTCATGGGCAATATGGTAGCCACAGACAGCTTAATCGCAACGTTTGATGCTAAATACTTCTACAATTTTTGGCGGCCAGTTGCAGCGATTCAGAGAGCTGATGAAGATGGAAATGCTGCTACAGAGGCTGATCCCACCTGGCAGCCAGCGGTTATGACACCAAATTTTCCCGAGTATGTAGCAGGTCATGGTTCCTTCGTTTCCGCCCAAGCAGAAATGTACACTCAATTCTTTGGAACAGATCAAATTGAACTTGATCTTGAAAGCAGTGTGACTGGTACAACACGACATTTTTCAACCGCTGAAGAACTGCGCACAGAAATTATGAATGCCAGAACCTGGGGCGGATTACACCTCCGTCACTCAAGTGAATTAGCGGTGATTATCGGGCAAGAAATTGTCCAGAATGCTTTTGCTCATTATTTACGTGATAACCCATTTACTGATACAGATGAACATGCTGAAGTATCTGGAGGTGTCCGTAAATTTGTGAATGAATTATCCATGTTGTGTGATCCGTCGACTGGCCCATGTGATGGGACTTCCTCTCTTGGTCAATTCATGCCGATTGGCGTACCGGATACAACAACTTACCCAGGTTCTGATTATTATGAGATTGCGCTGGTTCAGTACAGAGAACAGATGCATTCTGATTTACCAGCAACTTACCTGCGTGGATATGTGCAATTGTCTACAGAAGGAGTGGCTCCATTAATTGATGAAGCGAATACACCAGTACAACTTAGCAATGTCCTTTTGGATGGAACAGAAGTGACCTTAGATGAATTCTTTGGGGTGACTGCTCCTCATTATCTCGGACCTACCATTCTGGCGACCAAAGACAGACCAGTCCGAATCAAGTTCTATAATTTGTTACCCACAGGAATTGAAGGTGATTTATTCTTACCTGTTGATACAACCGTTATGGGCGCAGGTATGGGACCTGATCTTTATGATGAAATGGATAATATGGACTATTTGAACCCCATGTGCGGAATGGCTTACGATGAATATGGGGATCGTATTCCTAAAATGGAAGGATGTTACACAGAAAACCGAGCTACTCTGCATTTACATGGTGGAATCACTCCCTGGATCAGTGATGGAACTCCTCATCAGTGGATAACCCCCACAAACGAAAACACATCCTATCCAGAAGGTGTAAGTGTAGAACCAGTTCCTGATATGGATGACACTGGTGATCCTGATGATGGGATCATGACTTTCTATTACACCAATCAACAATCTGCTCGATTGATGTTCTACCATGACCATGCCTGGGGTATCACCCGCTTGAATGTGTATGCTGGTGAGGTAGCTCCTTACTTGATCTCTGATGAAACTGAGGAATCATTGATTGACGCTGGTTTAATCCCTGGACCAGAAAGCACAATTCCTTTGGTTGTGCAGGATAAAACCTTTGTCCCTGGTGCCAAACAATTATCTGTATCAGATGAGACATGGGATGTTGAAAGATGGGGTGGGCCAGGAAATTTGTGGTTACCGCATGTCTATTCACCAGCCCAAAATCCTGGAGATGTATCCGGTGTAAATCAGTTTGGTCGATGGGCGTATGGCCCCTGGTTCTGGCCGCCAACATCAAATCTTGAGTCACCTCCAGTCGCGAATCCTTATTTCGATCCTGATTGTGATCCAGACGAGCAATGGTGTGAACCACCTATGATGCCTGGCGTTCCTTATAACTCCATGGGTATGGAAGCTTTTATGGATACCCCTGTCATCAATGGCACAGTCTATCCAACCCTGACAGTTGATCCAAAATCGTATCGTTTTAGAATTCTCAATGGAGCGAATGACCGGTTCTTTAATCTTTCATTCTACAAAGCAGTGGATGCAAATGGGGTGGTTTGTGACACAGCCAACCCAGAACCAGCCCCAGAATCAACCGGGATAACTTGTACAGAAATTGCTTTGGCGGATGTTGAATTAGCATTGGAAGACCCGACTGTATTCCCAACCCCGGATGGTAATGAAGGCCCATCGTGGATCCAGATTGGCACTGAAGGTGGATTTTTGCCAGCCCCATCAGTTTTTCCTGCGCATCCTACCACCTGGGTAAATGATCCAACCGTATTCAATGCTGGCAATGTTGATCTTCATTCATTACTGATTGCTCCAGCAGAACGTGCTGATGTAATCGTTGATTTTTCCGCCTTCGCTGGTCAGACATTGATTCTTTACAACGATGCACCAGCTGCTTTCCCCGCTCGTGATCCTCGTTATGATTACTACACTGGTGATGGAGATTATCGTGATACTGGTGGGACGCCACCAACCATCCCGGGGTATGGTCCTAATACACGAACGATGATGAAAATTGTGGTAGCACCTTCCACTCCTGCACCAGCTTTCAACCTTAATGCCCTACAGACAGCTTTCAAAGCAGTGAGTCTAGGCGGCTTGGGTGTATTTGAAAATGGACAACATCCGATTATTGTTGGCCAGGGAGCATACAACACAGCTTATGGAACTTCTTTCGCTCATAATGGTCTTTTGAATGGAACCGTGCAAATTTATGATACATCATTGACATTTAAGACCCTTCTTGGCGACGTTTTGACAATGGGGTTCAAACCCAAAATGATTCAGGATGAGATGGGTGAGGCATTTGACCCAGTCTATGGACGTATGAGTGGTTTCCTTGGGGTAGAAACACCAAATGCTCAGGCAGGTAACCAGAACATGATTCTCTATGGGTTTGTAATGCCACCAAATGAAGTTTTGCGTGGGATTGAATTACCACCAGGTGTAGAACTTTCACCAATAGCAGCCATAGATGATGGGACACAAATATGGAAGTTTACCCATAATGGGGTGGATACGCATCCAATACACTTCCATTTATTCGATGTACAGCTGCTCAATCGTGTTGGCTGGGATGGTATCGTTCGAAAACCAGATGCTAATGAGTTGGGTTGGAAGGATACAGTCCGAATCAGTCCATTGGAGGACACCATTGTCGCGCTGCGGCCACTGATCCCGCAAGTTCCCTGGGATCTTCCAAACAGTGTGCGATTAATGGATCCTTCGATGCCGGAAGGTGTGTCATTAGAGCAAGGCAATATGCAGGTCTTCGATCCATTGGGTAATCCCGTGGACGTTCTCAACAGCTTTGTGAATTTTGGATGGGAGTACGTATTCCACTGTCACATTCTCAGTCATGAAGAAATGGACATGATGCGTCCAATGTCGGTGGGTGTCAGACCGAGAACGCCAACCAATCTGGCTGGAAGTTTGACAGGAAGTGGAGAAACCCAGACCGTGGTTTTGACCTGGGATGACAACTCGTTGAATGAGACTTCATTTACTGTTGAGCGCTCTCTTGCTGGAGCCGGTGTTTGGACACCTATTGTTGTTCTCCCAGTAGATACAACAACATACAATGATGTGATTGGGGATACAACGGAACGGTTTGATTACCGTGTATTTGCTTCTAATTTAATTGGAGACACAACTAATTACGGCCCTTCACCAATTGTCGGGTTCCCCACCACTTCGATGGATTCTGATTTCTCAAACACTGTTGTAGTTGATACGGTACCCCCTGGAGATCCAACTGATTTGGTAGGTGAATTACAGGCTGGTCCGCAGATTTCGTTGACCTGGGTTGACAATTCTCTTACAGAGACAGGATTTGTTGTTGAACGTGATGTAGATGGTGGAGGTTTTGTTCCGCTCACTACCCTCGCAGCAGATAGCATGAACTATATTGATTCTGATATTGTTTCAGGCTCAGCTTATGTCTACCGAATCGCAGCTGTCAATACTGCTGGTCTTTCTGGATGGGTTGTTTCCAATTTAATCGAGACAGTTCCTCCAGCTGCACCAACTGACTTGACTGCTACTCTTGGGGTTGATCCTCTGGTTAAATTGGATTGGCCTGATGTATCTAATGAAACAGGTTATATTATCGAACGTGATGTCGATGGTGGAGGATTTGGGTCTCTCGTAACTCTCCCTGCAGACAGTATAACTTACCCTGACACTCCAGTTGATCCAGGTACTTATACCTACCGGATTGCAGCTGTAAACAATGCAGGTTCTTCTGTCTGGGTAATATCGAATCAAATCATAATTCAGTAAACACCAATTTTTAGGGAGGAATTTTCCTTCCACCAAAACTATTTTCCACAACCAATCCTCAAGAAAATCAATCTCTTGGGGATTGGTTTTTATTACAAAGGGGATAATGTAACCCTTATAACCTTAAGCTGAAAAAATAGGACAGTAATGGTCTTATTCAAGAAAAGCATGCTTCCAAATATGACTCGAGATAGATGGATAGAAAACCATTAACCTTTATATTTAACGTGATAATAATTGGAGGTTACTATGAACAAATCACAGGTAGAACAACCTGATATGAAAAATCTCAAACCATTTCTTGCCCCTTACGCAAAAGCTAATACACATAAAGCGATCATTCAGATCCTTAATTCCGTAGGCCCTTACATCGTGTTATGGGGGTTGATGATCTGGAGTCTGCAATATTCATATTGGATCACGCTAGGACTTTCGATTCTGGCTGCTTTGTTTTTAGTCCGCGTTTTTATCCTATTTCATGATTGTGGGCACAATAGCTTATTCCCGTCGACAAAGACGAATAAGATTGTTGGTTTTTTCCTGGGTGTTATGGTTTTTACCCCATACGAACAATGGTCGAAAACACACGCCATTCACCATGCATCCAGTGGGAACCTGGACAAACGCGGGATTGGCGATGTGATGACTCTAACTGTTGACGAATATCGTTCCAAATCTGCCATTGGAAAAGTAGGATATCGCCTTTTTAGAAACCCGGTGGTAATGTTTATTTTGGGGCCGTTGTACATGTTCCTGATCAGTCATCGTATCCCTCATCCAGTTTTTGGAAAGAAAGAAACCCGATTTCAGATTTATCACAATCTTGCTTTATTGGTAATGATCGTTGTTATGGGGTTGGCCATTGGCTGGAAAGGATATCTCAGTATTCAATTACCAGTCATTTGGATTGCCGGTGGTGTGGGAATCTGGTTGTTCTTCCTTCAGCATCAGTTTGAGGGGGTGTACTGGGCGGAGAGTTCTGAGTGGGATTATGTCGCATCCGCTTTAGAAGGTGCATCGTATTATGAATTACCAAAATGGCTGCAATGGTTCAGTGGTAATATCGGTTTCCATCATATCCATCACCTGAGCCCCAAAGTTCCTAATTATTACCTGGAAGAATGTTACAACAATGGTGAAGTTTTCCAGAAAATGGTTAAGAAAATATCATTCCGGGAAGGATTTCGATCTGTGGGATTAGATCTTATCGATGTGAAAAACAATCGCTTGATAAGATTTCAGGACTTAACAAATCTTCCTTCAACTGAATAAAAGAAATCCAGAAGATGGAAACCATCTTCTGGATTAACGAAAATTGGGTTTGATGAAATAATTGATTGCGGGCGATTACTCAATAAAAACTTCTACGTGTTCCCCATCTTCTTCATCGAAAACATCAACAATTTGACCGATCTCGCCACTTTCGAGAAATTCATTGATTAATCCTGGGTCGATTCCTTCAATTTCAGGACTGAATTTCATACCCATTTTTAATCCAGCACCAACCAATCCAAGTGGTAAACGCACATTAACGCGTGTTTTTCCTGTGTCGGTATCTGTTACGCGAACACGAAAGTATTTTCCAGGGCGGCCACCTCCGGTCCGCTCAATATTTGTAAGAGAGGGGGGAGCTTTTGTTTCGGCTTTCGAAGATCCTAAAGCCTCTAATAATTTGGCAGCTTGATCGGCATTAATAATGCCATCCTGCAGCATCGATAAGATTCTTATTCTTTCTTCTGGACTCGTCATTTTTTCACTCCTTTTCTGTTTTCTTGCCTGAAAGTTGCATTTGAGCTTCTTCCGGAGTGATTTCTCCGTTCGCAAGAGAATCTAATATTTTTAATCTTTCCTCCGCACTAAGTTTTTCTGGTTCATCAGCTTTTGGTTCAAATCCTAATAAGCGTAAAATATCCTGTAGGCGATTCCTTAAGGTCGGATAGGATAGGTTAAGTTCCTCTTCCATACGATTAAAGCGACCTTCACAACGGATAAAGGTCATCAGGAAATGCATTTGTTCTTTGTTGAGCACATTAAAAGGGTTCGCGGTCGGCGCAAAATGACCTTTGACGGTTGTATCACAATGGGTGCAATACAATTCAGTGACCTCAAGATCGTTGCGACAGATAGGGCATTGGGATAATAATTTGTTCATTTCACCTCCATAATTCCGATGGAACCTTTTAGTATCGATAAAATTTTTACAAAACATAAATATTATTAATTGACTATTAATAATTCTAAATAAATATTATCATAAAAAATAAATATGTCAACCATTTACTTTAATATTATTAATAAAAATGCAAATATTCTTAAAGATAGTTGAACTAAGTTCAAAAATTGTTAAATTTTTGTTAATTTTTAAATAAGGGGATTTGATTCATGATATACTTTTCAAGGTAGGAAAGTGTAAACTATACCGTTGCTTTTGAGGGAAACATGAAAACATTGCTCATCATGCGCCATGCAAAATCCAGTTGGAA
>CAYSFA010000033.1:0-20573 GCA_964430025.1 uncultured Anaerolineaceae bacterium
TTTAGTATTTATATTCATGAAAATTGATCGGTGGAACAACCGAAGGGCGGAGCGATTCTTAAATTTCTTGGTGAAAGAGGATTTGTATGAGTGATCCAAATTTCGTTGATTTATCTTGGATAATGAACGTCCTGGTCAGACGGAAATGGTTATTTTTAATTCCTTTGGCATGTGGATTGTTTTTATCAATTATTTTCTTAATTTTTGTCCCAATGAAATACAGAGCTACCAGTACAATTATGGTTGAACCTGCTGAAAATTATAAGACGAGTGAAATTAACATGTTAATGGCTGGTGAACGATTAGCATTAACATATAGCGAAATAATTGATAGCCAACCAATTTTAGTAGACGTAATTAATCAAATGGATTTTGAGATTGAAATTGATGATTTATCCAATAATTTATCGGTTCAACCAGTTGAAAATACACAATTATTGAGGATATCAATAACAAATAAATCTCCGAATAACGCAATTAAATTAACCAATACTTTATCTAATTCATTCATTTCCTATGTGAAGAAATTATCCAGTGAAAGCTACAAAGAACAAATTTTAGAAAATCAATCAAGCATTGAAAAAAAACAAATAGAAATCGACAAATTAATTGCATTAATTCATGAAAAAAATCGAGAGAAAACAAATCTTATTACTGAAAAATCCAAATATGAGCTGAATTTAACCTTAAATCAAGAGAAGTTTCAAACATTATTGCAAAATTCACAAGCTTTAAATCTAGCTTATTCCGAAAATGCACAAAAAATCTTTATCATTGAATCTGCGTTTAGTAACAGTGAATTATCCAACCCCTCACAATTTGTTGCATCTTCAACAGTTTATTTTTCACCAGACATATTATCAGAAAGCCAAATTGTTCCTATTAATTATGATAATTTGATTGAGACAATTTATACTCCGATGCTAGTGCGTGAACCGTTACTAACTCAGGTGATTTCACAATTAAAACTAAATGAAACAGTAAGTTCTCTTTCCTCGCGGATATCATATGATGTTGTTAGTAATTCACTATTTGTTCGAATTAACGTGAGTGACACTGAATTATCAAAAGCGATCTTGATAAATGATACTTTAACAAAACTTTTCGTAGATCAAATTCAAGAAAACTTAGTTTGCACTTTCCAAAAACAGTTAAATAAAAATGAACTCAAACAAGACGAAATTTCTTCAGAAATGGAATTAATTCAGGGAAAAATAAATCAAAACTCTATTGATTCTATTCCATTGGATTTAGAAATTCTTAGTTTAACGAATGAACTGACATCCAAAACATTGGATTTACAGAATTTGCATTCGAATTATGATCAGTTAATGCTTGAATCCCAAAGAGCTACAAATACAATAGTTGTGACAGAACCTGCAACTCAAGCTAATAAGTTGGTTGAAAGCAAATCAGTTTACATTGGTGTGATATTGATCATCAGTATGATGATTGGGGCGTGTCTTGTGTTCTTATTCGAAAATTTTGATGACAAGTTACATACTCAAGAAGATCTTAAGAATTTATTAGACCTCAAACCAATTGGTGTAATAAATCAAATATCTCGTGATAATAATAAATTAATCTTTGAATCGAATTCTTCATCACGTGTATCTGAAGATTTCCGAAAGTTAGGGGCGGCCATTCGACCTGTGTTGAAGGATTTATCAATAAATACATTATTGGTGACTAGCCCTAATGCAGGAGAAGGAAAATCGACTATTGTTGCTAATTTAGGATTAATTTTAGCAAGAACCGGGGTTAGTGTAATAATTGTTGACGCTGACCTACATTTACCTAGACAACATATTATTTTTGATGTTCCACAAAAAGATGGGTTGTCAGATTATTTATCCACGACGATCAATGAACCAATCTTAAAGAATACTAAAACAGAGAATCTTAAGATATTGACATGTGGAAAGCAGATGGATGAATTTTCAGAATTATTGAGCACACCATATTTAGAAAAATTATTGAATAATTTATCCGAAAAAGCTGATGTCATCATTATTGATAGTCCGCCCATACTTACCCTTGCTGACGCTTCCTATATCACACCATATGTTGATGGTGCATTACTGGTTTTTCGTGCTGGAATTACTAAAAGGAAAATTGCTTTAGAAGCGACGACTATTCTAAAAAATTCAGGAATTAAATATTTAAGATATATATTGAATGATGTGATTGAGCCTTCTGGACTTCCCTATAAATATTTTGATCTAAAAACTTAATCCAAACAGGAATAAGAAATATAAAACATCAGGGGAGTAATTCCATAGCCCCGATGTCAGGTTTTTGACCTCTGAAACGAGACAAGAAATCTACAGTTACTTCAATTAATAGAGTAGCTTTATCTTTTGCAGGTGATGGTATTGTCAATTCATACCATCCAGAATTAAAAGGGGACCCAATTTTTGCAAGTTTCGGATCACCGATGATTTCTCCGGTTGTGAGAGAAAAACCTGGATTTTTGGACCATAGGTTATAGGAATGGGTTAAACCTGAAAAATCTTCTATGGAAATAAGTGGTAAATCATTATCTTGGTGGACAATATTATTGATAAAACGCACGTTTGAATTTACACCTTTATCCAAAATTATATTTGCATTTCCGCCACTCGAACCACCACTACCATTGATAAATGTATTGTTCGCGAAAAGCACATTAGTCATTCCTGCTCCATTGATATCACCTGTGTACCAAAAAAGATTTCTGTGATTTCCATAAAAAATATTGTTAATTACAAAAATGTCTTTAACATTGATAATAGGATTTATCCATTCTTGTCCCATCATTAAGCCTACTTTTGGTCCATAATTATTCATATAAGTATTGCTTAAATCCATAAAAACAAAGTTCCGTTGACAGGTTGCTTTGGTTGTATCATGGATATAAATATTTGCACCATAACTATCAAAAATAATGTTATCTTCTACTGTGGTGTTTTGTGAATGATGGATATTTATTCCTTGTCCCCAATTCTCCCAAACTTTATTCCTTCTGATTATGGTATAGTCTGAAATTCCATTATCAAACTCATCATTTGAAGAAACTATCCCTGAACTACCTGAAGAGGCTCCAAATTCATTTTTGAGGGAATTTCTCCAAATCCTACTATCTTGAACCACTCCATAATCCCCTGAAAGATAAATTCCGGATCGGAATGAATGGTGAACATATACATTGGTTAAAGTATTATGCTTTCCATATGAACTAATGCCAACATAAGTTGAATTTCCAACATCCAATCCTGTTACTTCTATCCAATCTCCATCCAGGGTCAGTAATCCATCATTATTGGTATCAATATTAGTTCCATCAATAACTGGTGTTTCTCCTTGATAAGCAATAAATTTAATCGGTTGGGCTTGATTTCCACTACGATTAATGGATACATATTCTCTATACACTCCTCCACGAATATAAACCACGTCTCCAGGAACAACAGATCTCGCCGCTTTATTAATTGTTCTCCATGGGAGTTGCAAAGTCCCAGGATTTGAATCACTCCCATTTGAGGAAACATAATAGGCTTCTTTACCATTTAGAATTACAGGTAAATACACATAATTATCCAAATCTTGCTTGAGATTGGAATTTTGGAAATTAAAAAAATTGGATTCATGGTTCAATCTAGTTATCCCAGATTTATAAGTGCCCCAATTAGAAATTGACAAATATTGAATCAATATACAACCCAAAAGAAAGATAGAAATGGAAAAAAATTTTTGTTTCATATGAAAATCTCCAGAATACGGTCTAATTAATATTCATTCTGACCACAATTAATCATTTGAATCCGTGATAGGACGATGGAGATTATTGAATTTAGTATTAATCTATCACAAATAAAAATTTTGGAATAGCCAAATCTAAAGGAAAGTTTCCGAATAAAATATGACCCAACCTTTGACCCAATTAGAATACTTGGCTTTAATCAAGAAATTTCTGATTTCCTTAAAAGACAACAAAATTAATTATTGTCATTGGAAAAGTAATCGTTTTCTATATCGATCAGCATTAGGACAAAATGATCTGGATTTATTAATCGATGTGGAGGATAAAAACAAGTTTGAAAAAATTTTAATTGAATTTCATATTAAAGAATCAACATCATATACAGATTTTCTTACTCCAGGTATAAAAAATTATTATGGGTTGGATTTAGAAAGCGGATATTTGGTTAACTTCCATATACATTATTCTCTTTTCATTGGTCATGATTTGTCAAAGAATTATCATATTCCGTTAGAGAAAGAATATCTTTTATCCACCAGACAATATGATCTCTTTCAGATACCAATCGTCGAAAAGGATTGGGTATTATTCGTTTTTCGTATGGTTATTAAACACTTAGCTTTGGAAACCATTATTCTTGGTCAGAGAAAAATTTCGCCGACAGAAAGAGAAGAGTACAAATTCTTAAGAACTAACCTTGATCAAGCAAAAGTAGAAAACTTGTTATCCACCGATTTTCAAAATATAAAACCGGAGATTTTTAAGAATTGTGCTTATTACTTTGAAAATGAAAAATTCTCATTATCCAGCATTTGGACTGCTCAAAAATTGATCCACTCCTTAGGGATATATACTAGAAGACCGCGATTAATCGATGCAATCCTCATCCTTTGGCGGAGATTTTCTTGGTCATTTCAACAAAAAATTCTCTGCAAAGATTTCCGGAAACGACTAGTATTTGGTGGAAAAATGATTGCCATCATTGGTGGTGATGGAGCAGGTAAGACAACTTTGGTCAAAGAATTATCAGATTGGTTGAGCGATCAATTTGCTGTAAGAAATTTCCACTTAGGAAAGCCAAATTGGTCAATTCTGACAATTTTTATTCGTGGAATTTTGAAAGTAGGAACCCTATTAAAGATTTATCCTTTTCAAAAATGTGAAATCACTTATACACTAGATCCGGAGAAAATAAAATTTCCAGGATATCCTTGGCTTATTCGTGAAATTTTAACCGCAAGAGACCGATATCTTACATTCAAAAAAGCTTCGAATTATTCCAAGGCTGGAGGAATAACTATCTTTGATCGTTTTCCGATGGAAGAGATTATGCTAATGGATGGGCCTCAGATTGCCAGGATGACGATTCACATCAAGAATAATCGCCTATTAAAATGGCTAATTTCAATAGAAGAAAATTTTTATAAAAGAATTAATAAACCCGATCTCATAATATTATTAAAATTGGATCCTTCGATCGCTATTCAACGGAAGCATGATGAATCAGAGAAAAGTGTAAGACCCAGGTCGGAAGAAATTATGAAGTTGGAAATAAACGATAAAGCAGTCATCTCCTTAGACGCCAGTAGACCTAAAGAGACTGTTTTGAACCAGGTTAAAGGGTTGATTTGGTCTATGTTATAGATCCTTTTGAATAAATGAGCATAATGAAACCTAAGGTTATTGAAATTCTTGGTGTAGCAGGGACTGGAAAAACTACAATAACGAACGAATTGATTGAAATTAGTGAAGAATTTTCTCGTGGGATTATTCCGTCCGTTCGAAAGTTATCTACCATTCCGTTTTTCATTATTAGTTTTTTTAAGTCATTTCCCCTAATTGTTCACCTTCAACAACAGACATCCCGAAGGTTTTCAAAGAGGGAAATTGCCTGGTTGATGATAATAAGGGGATGGCCAAGAATTCTTTCAAAGGATAAGAAAAAGATCATATTGTTGGATCAAGGACCGATTTTCTTGATTGCGTCAATAATTGGATTGAATCCGGATGATCATAAAGAGAAAGTAAATATTGAACCATGGAAATACCTTGTTAAGTATTGGAGCAATTACCTGGATGAAATTATTTATTTAGATGCTTACGATGAAGATCTTTTCCTAAGAATTGCCAATCGTGAAAAGGATCATCTTGTAAAAGGAAAATCGACAATTCAACAACAAGAATTTATCGATCATAACCGTGAAATTTTCCGGACATTGATGGATTTACTCCTTCTTTATAATCCAAAAATTAAAATAAGAAAATTCAATACAAGTCTCTCTTCTCCGCAAGAATTGATAACTGAAATAACATCTTTATTTTAAGAATCAGATCCTACAATATTTAATCAATTAGTGATTGCTAGATATTAGAAACCAATCCTGATGAATTCACCAAAACTATCAGAAAAACTTCGATACTTGCCAAAAATTTTTGAAGATAACAACCTAACCAGAAAAGCATTCTTAAATGCAATCGCTTCTGGTCTAGACTATCTTGCTAAAGTCATTGTTGCTTTTGTCTTAACTCCAATGATGGTAATTGGGCTTGGAGATTATTTGTATGGTATTTGGCAATTTCTACTTCGAATTGTTGGATATATGTCACCGGCTACTGGTCGTCCAACACAGGCATTGAAATTTGTCCTGGCAAAAAATCAAAGTTCTAATGATTTTGATCAGAAACGAACTTACATTGGCAGTACCTTTAAGGTATTGATTTTATTCTCACCTCTTCTGATTATTCCTGGAATGTTGGTTTCCTGGTTCATTCCGATTTGGTTAAAAACATCTGCAGAACTTGTTTGGATAGTGCGAATCACTTGTGCATTGCTGGTATGCAACTTGATTTTGATTACTTTAGTGGCAATTCCACAAGCTATCATGGAAGGTGAAAACAAGAGCTACAAACGAATGGGCTTTGCCACTTTGCTAATATTTCTGGGTGGCGGTTTCACATGGCTGGCATTATTTCTTAATTCAGGTGTAATCGGAATTGCTGTTGCAGCAATTGCTTTGTCACTAATCCAATTAATCTTTTATTTTTTAATAGTGCGTAAATATATTCCCTGGTTTGGAATTTCGAAAAGCAATAAACATGTCGTAAGAGATTTTTTAAAATTAAGTGGTTGGTTTATGGCGTGGAATTTAATAATTCAATTGATGACTTCCTCTGACGTGATTATTTTAGGATTAATAAATTCTGTGGAATCAATTACTTATTACGCAATATCAAAGTTTGCCCCAGAAACAATTGTTACATTAGTCTCGATGATGGTAATTGGAGTTTTACCTGGTCTAGGTGGAATCATCGGCTCTGGAGATTTAAAAAAAGCCAGATTAGTACGTCAAGAAATTATGTTACTTTCTTGGATCGTCATTACTGTTTTTGGTACAGAAATTTTGTTATGGAATCGCTCCTTTATATCGATTTGGGTTGGGGATGAATATTACGTTGGTATGATAAATAATTTGCTCATTGTTATCTCAGTTTTTCAATTCATCATTATTCGAAATGATGCAAATGTTATCGATATTTCTTTGGATCTTAAGCAAAAAGTGATTTTGGGAGGGGTGTCAGTCTTACTATCAATTACAGCTGCTGTGGTAATCGCTACAATTTTTGAAATTGGTATTTCTGGTGTTCTTTTAGGAATAATGATTGGCAGATTAATTCTTTCATTTATGTACCCGAAAATAGTTGGAAAGATCCTCTTAATTAGCATTAAGAATCAATTAATTTCCGTCATTAGACCTGTCGTTGTTACTTTTTTATTATTGTTATTTGCTTGTATTATTGAGGGATTCATCCCCTCAAACAATTGGCATGGATTTTCCGGTTGGTTTTATTTAACAAGTTCTGTCCTAACAACCTCAGCACTGATAGCGATTTTATCTTTTTATTTGGGTTTGACCGCCAATCAACAAAAAGCCATTCTTTCCAGAATAGGAATTCTGGTAAAGGGAAATTTAAATAAGAATTAATAGGAAAAAAATTGAACCAAAATAAGAATAAAGAAGATGGAAAACATCTGGCAATATTTTTACCTACACTTGTTGGTGGTGGGGCAGAAAGAGTAATGATGAATCTGGCTGAAGGATTCATTAGGCGAAATTTTCAGGTTGATTTTCTACTTGCTCAACGTGAAGGTGCATTTGTGGAGGAGTTCCCTACTAATATCAATTTAATTGAACTTAATAAAAAACAATTTAAATTTGGGAGAAGTATATTAAGTTTGCCCGCACTTGCAAAATATTTATCTACAGAACAACCAGATGTTCTCTTAACAGGGTTACATGCGAATATCATTGCTATTTGGGCAAAAAGAATATCAAAAGCGCGTGTAAAAGTGGTAATCACTGAACATAATAACTTATCAATTGCACAAAAAACGAAAGATTTATGGTTTAGGATAGTTTCGTCGGTTTTAATTAAGAATTTTTATTTGAAAGCAGATCATATAATAGCTGTTTCAAAAGGGGTTGCAAGGGATTTAAGTGCTTATGCAAATATACCCTTAGACAAAATCGATGTTATTTATAACCCTATCATCACCTCAAATCTGTTGGAGAAGGTGATAGAACCGTTGGAACATCCTTGGTTCAAAGAAGGTCAACCACCAGTAATTCTTGCTGCGGGAAGATTATCTGAACAAAAGGATTTTTCAACATTATTGAAAGCTTTTGTAATAGTCAAAGATAAAATCCATTCTCGTTTACTGATCATAGGGGAAGGTCCTGAACGAAATAAACTTGAATCAATAATCAAAGAATTTGGATTAGAGGATGATGTTTCACTTCCAGGTTTCATTCATAACCCTTATCCAATTATGAAAAAAGCTGCGGCTTTTGCTCTCTCTTCACGTTGGGAAGGACTTCCAACAGTCCTGGTGGAAGCCTTATATTGTGGCACACCTATTGTTTCGACTGATTGTCAAAGTGGTCCTGTTGAAATTCTTCAAAATGGGAAATTCGGTCATCTTGTTCCTGTGGGAGATCATATTAGCTTAGCGAATAAATTAATAGAGGTCTTAAGAAATCCCCCTCCAAAACCACCTGTTGAAAGTTGGAAAATTTTTGAGACGGAATTTGTACTTGACCAATATGAACAATTAATCATACGTGGAAAAATATGATTCGAAAAATCGCCCAGGTATTTGTTATTCTATTTTTCTTCAGCATACCTTGTGAGAATATTTTGACTATCGGAAAGATTGGATCATTATCAAGACTTGTCGGATTAGGAGCTGCTGCAATTTGGTTGATTTCGATCGGAGTAGAAAAAAAATTCAGAAAATTTTCATTGTTTCATGTAATGACATTCATTTTTTTCATTTTCGGAGTAACAAGCATTTTTTGGACAGTTGATTATGACCTTACTTTCATTCGCCTTAAGACCTATGTTCAATTATTAATTCAAATTTGGATGATTTGGGATTTGATAACTACAGAAAAAATATTCAGAATTTCATTATTATCGTATTTGCTTGGAACATTATTAGTCATAATTGACCTAATTAACAACTTTATTTCTGGTCAATTAATTTCAGAATGGGATGTTGGTAGATACTCCGGTGGGGGACAAAATGCTGTTGAATTATCATTAATTCTCTCCTTATGTGTTCCAATAGCATGGTATTTGGCTATCACAGAGAAATCAACAAAGATTGGAAAAATCATAAAGGTGATCTGCTTTTCATACGTTCCTTTAGCAATTTTTTCGATCATTTTGACTGCAAGTCGAACTGGAATTCTGTCATTAATTCCCTGTATCTTTTATATTCTCTTAACATTAAATAAATTAAAACCTGGCATTCGAACCCTAATATTCTTTTTTTCAATGATCTTGATCATTGTAGGTCAGATACTCATTCCAAAGCAGACAATTGAACGGTTGTCCACCTTTGGTACCTCAATAACCGCTGGTGACTTAGGGGGAAGGACAAGTTTGTGGAAACAGGGATTTCAGATTTTTATAGAAAACCCCCTTTTAGGAATTGGTAGTAATGGGACTTCATCCACTGACCAAATCGGTGCAGTAGCTCATAATACATTCATATCCATTTTGGCTGAAACAGGTTTTGTGGGATTCATTGTTTTTGTTTTATTGATTATTTCTATTGTAATTCAAGTGAAAAGAATGACTTTATTGTCCCCTAACATTTGGGTTTTTGTTTTATTAATCTGGTTAATAGGGGTTCAAACGTTAACTTGGGAATATACCAAATCCACCTGGTTTTTCTTCAGTATGATAGTGATCGCAGCCAATCTTGTTGATAATACACAAAAATCATGGTCTAAAAATAACCAACAGTATCCCCAACTCAATAGACTATTTCATAAGTTATCTAATTAAAGTCAATATCAAACAATATTTTATGAATAGTATTTGAATTTCACAAATACGATCTCCATGAAAAAAATTTCCCCAAAAATAATCCCTCTAATTTTTCTATTATCTTTTTTGGTCATCTTTTCGATCCTGCTAATAGAAAATCAAGGCAGATTAAAACCAATCCCAACTAATACGCCTGTATTTATGAACAAACCTACATTACCAACTTCACCAACACCTCAAAATACAGGGTTAAATTACAGTTCGCAACTTTCTTTTCCAGGGGCAGAAGGATACGGTAGTGAATCAATAGGAGGGCGTAAGGGAAAAATTATAGAGGTGACTAACCTGAATGATTCGGGGCCGGGATCTTTAAGAGCAGCAATAGAACAACCTGATCCTCGAATCATAGTTTTCACCTTGGGGGGAACCATTGAACTGGATTCTAGCCTCGAAATTATTCATCCATACATAACCATTGCTGGACAAACTGCACCTGGGGATGGCATTACTTTGAAAAATAGCAATGAGAATATGTTCGATACACTAATTATTTCCACTCATGATGTCATTATTCGCTACATTCGTTCCAGGCCTGGCCCACCAAATGAAATTTCCAGCAATGGTGATGCACTCGAAATATTAGGTCCTGAAGCCTTCAACATAATCATTGATCATTGCTCCTTTAGTTGGGGTATTGATGAAGTTGTATCTACCTGGTACGATGCCCACGATATTACCATTCAATGGTCAATTATTTCCGAAGGTCTGAATTGTAGTTTGCACGCAAAAGGTTGCCATGGGATGGGATTATTATTAGGGAGTGATGGGAGTAGGAATATTTCAATCCATCATAATTTATTTGCTCATAATGTTCAACGAAACCCATTGATCCAAACTAGTGGAATGGTGGATTTTATAAATAATGTAATTTATCACACTGGTTTCACTCCAATAACGATTAATGACAATTATGGAGTAGTGAAAGTAAACATAATTGGCAACTATTTGAAACAAATAGACTCAGACAATGATTTTTTGTTGAGTGTAAATGGTGAAACTGGAAACGGAATTGAAATTTTCTTAATGGGTAATATCACCCCGTCTAGAAATAATGACAATCTTCCAGATGACCTGGTAGTAAAGAACGATGGACGAAAATGGCTAGTTTCCTCTCAAATTGAATCAGCTTATATCACTACGACCAAGGCTATCGATGCTTATGATCAGGTACTACTAGATGCCGGATCATCGAAATATTTAAGTTCATTAGGGACATTTATTGCTAGAAGAGATTCAGTGGATACTCGAATTATTAATGATGTCCGAAATTCATCAGGAGATTTTATTGATAATCCCTTACAAGTGGGTGGTTGGCCAGACCTTTCGGAGGGTAAATCCTTAATTGATAGTGATCATGATGGAATGCCAGATGATTGGGAATTAAAGTTTGGACTTGATCATCAAAACCCCACAGACAGCTCCATGGATTTTGATAAAGATGGTTACACCAATGTCGAAGAATTTTTAAATAGTACTGATCCGTTAGGATAATTGTTTGTAAAACTTATTTTTTTAAGAAAATTATTGATGATGATACAAAATATTCACACTAATAATAACAAAATAAAAATAGGTCTTATTTTAGATTCTCTTGAAGTTTATGCATGGGTTCACCACGCGATAGAGAGATTAACTGGATTAGATTCAGCCTTAATATCATTAATTTTTATAATCAAGCCCGGAAGAGAAATGGATAATGACTCTAATACTCGTGTTCAGAGGATCCCATTTCTATATAAAATGTTTGATCGAATTGATAAAAAAATATTTATACGCGAAAAGGATGCTTTTGAAAAGAAATCTCTAAATGATGTATTGGAAAAATCAGAATTAATACCAATTGAAATTGATCCTACTATTGATCAAGAATTTTCCGAGGTTACTGAACTTTTAAGAACATCTAAATCGGATCTTCTAGTAAATTTTAGTTCTACGGATCTACCTCATAAATTTCTATCAATTCCTCGACTAGGCATTTGGTCATATCGATATAGTGAAAATAAAACAATTGAAAATCCTTTTTATGGTTATTGGGAAGTTATCAAAAAAGAACAAAAAACAAATGTAAAGTTGGTAATGTCTTCAGAAAAATATGGTGCAGATAAGAATATTTTCAATTCTCATATAGCGACATATAAACTTTCACCAAATCGAAATCGAAATTCCATTTCCTGGTTTGCTTCATCCTTTTTGGCAAGACAGGTGGAACTTCTGTCAGTCATAGGCGAAAGGAAGTTTATTGAAAAGATTTTACATAAAAAGCAATCTTCAAAGTCCACTGAGGAATACGTAAATGAAGCGACCATTCCTAGATCTTGGGAAGTTATTAAAAATGAAATAATTTTGATAACGAGGATTATAAAAGAAATATGGCACCGGTTATTCTTTAAAGAAGGATGGCATCTATTGATCCAGGAAGGTCAGAATCCAAATTTCGATATTCTCAGGTGTAAAAGAATATTACCTCCAGAAGATAGGTTTTGGGCTGATCCATTCCCAATTGATTACGCAGGAAGAAATTTTATTTTTGTAGAAGAATTCCTTTATAAACAGCAAAAAGGCCATATCTCAGTGATTGAGTTGGATCAATCGGGAGATGTGATGAAAAATTACCCAATTTTAGAAACGGAAAATCATCTATCCTATCCTTGTGTGTTCCACTATTTAGGAAAGTATTATATGGTGCCAGAATCATCTGCAAATAAGACAATCGATTTATATGAGTGTCAAATTCCTTTTGTTAGCTGGAAACACAAATTAACATTAATGGAAAATATAATTGCTGTGGATCCAACTCTATTTCATTATCAAGGAAAGTGGTGGTTATTCACCGGTATGAGAGAAATTGCTGGAGTATATCCAGACGTGGAATTGTTTCTTTTCTTCTCCGATTCTTTATTTTCCAAAAATTGGACATCTCATCCGAATAATCCAATAGTTTCTGATGTTTCTAATGCTAGACCAGCAGGTATGCCTTTTTTTCATAAAGGAAAGCTTTATCGCCCTTCTCAAAATTGTCTTGATTTTTATGGAAGTAGTTTTAACATAAATGAAATTATTATTATGAACGAGATAAATTACAAAGAACATAAAATGTTAACTGCCCATCCAGGAAATTCTAAACATATCAAGGCAACCCATACATTCAATTATTTTTCCCATTTATCTGTGATGGATGCACTAACCTGGAAATCAAAATAGAGATAATAATTGGTTGTCAATAATCCTTAATTAATTCCAATGTAATTATCTCCTTATAGAACATATTTAATTAAAAGTAATTTCTAAGATGTTCAATTTTACAGTTCATCTTAATCAATTCTTATCATCCATGTTTGTGGTAAATTTCAGGAGCAATGTTTGGAAAAGACCATTAACCCAATAAATCTACTCATTATAGGTCCTCTTCCCCCCCCCATAGGAGGATCACCATTAACATTACAAGTGATTTTGGAGGAGTTAAAAAAATATTCCAATATCATTCCTACTGTTATTAATACCTCTCCATCTACCAAAGTCAATAAAAAAATGACGGGGTTTAATCTTGAAAAAGTAAAAAGACTGTTTTCAATATTATATAAATTCATGCTGCTGGTTCGAAAGAATGATGTGATTCTTGTTTTTGCAAATGACCTGTTTGCATTTATTCTGGTGCCTCTTTTAGTTTTAGGAGCACGTATTAATAAAAAGAAAATCTATTTAAAGCCTGTTGGTAGTAACCTAGATCAATTCATGGAAAAAAATGGAGAAATAGTCAAAAGGCTCATGTTATTTGTTTTCAAATCTACAAATGGTTTATTTACCCAAACAAAACTCTTAACTGAGTGGTTCCAAAAACATGGTTGTAAGAATGCCTATTATCTACCCGGCCTTAGACCTTATCAATCCTTCCATAGAAAAGAAAAAGATCCATCGGATCAATTTCGAATTGTTTTTCTAGCACATATTACGCTTCTTAAAGGCCCTTTGGTACTCCTTGATGCTTTGAGAATTCTAGAGGAACGAAATTGTTTGAATATAGAATGTGATTTTTATGGTCCAATCCATGATGATGTAGAAAAACAGTTCAGACAAAAATTGAATAATTCTAAAAGTGCAAATTACAAAGGATTGGTTGATCCGGGAATGGGGTCTGAGATTATTTCTCAATATGATTTACTTGTATTACCAACTAGTTTTGATTCAGAAGGTCATCCCGGTGTCATAATTGAAGCAATGCAAGTAGGAATTCCAGTTATCACCACTCAAAAAAGAACTCTTTACGAATTGGTCACACCTGGTGAAAATGGTTTAATGGTTCCCGCTGGTGATGCAGATTCTTTAGCCAATGCTATTGAATTCATGGCATTAAATGCAGACGCAAGGATAAGAATGGGAAAAGCTAATTTCTCAAAAGGTTATGAATTTCGGTCCGATATTGTTGTTGGAAAACTTGTGGAGTATTTGGTTAACGAAAAGCCCATTTGAAGAATGTGATTTTTATGTGAAAGAAGAACTAAATATTCGTAATGCTTTTTTTAGTCAATTAGTTCAGAGAAGACAAGGTGAAAATTGAGAATATTGATGATCGTACCTCACTATCCTCCAGACTTAGGACCAAGCGCACCTCTGTTTGCAAGTCTTGCTCAGGAATTAATCAATCGTGGTCATTCAATTATTATAATAACTAGCGTGCCGCATTATCCATCAGGTATCGTACCGGAGAATTTTCGCAAAAAGATCATTCAGAAAGAAATTAATCATCAAATGGAAATTTATCGAATCCGTATTCCATCCGTAGATCGAAAAAAGTTAGGTAGGAGGGTTCTACAATTTCTAGTTTATCAATTATGTGCTACCTGGGTTGGAATATCAAAAAAATATGATATTGCTTTTGTGGCAAATCCTGCTTTATGGGTTTTTTTACCTTTTTTGTTTTTATGTGTTCTCAGACGAAGACCTGCTGTTTATTCTGTGTATGATGTTTATCCAGACGTAGGTATTCAGCTAGGTATTTTTAAGAATAAATTTATAATTAAATTTGTCACTTTTTTGGAAAGATATTGTCTCAATCACGCAAGAATCGTTCGTATTATTTCCGAATCATTCAAACAGGGATTAATTACATTAGGGGTAAAGGAATCAAAGATTCTATTAATTCATGATTGGGTTGATATTGATCTAATTAAACCAGTTCCTAAAACTAATACTTTTTCAGTCACTAATAACCTATCAAATAAATTTATTGTCCTTTATGCAGGAAATTTGGGTTTGTCGCAGGGATTGGAAATCCTCTTACAAGTCGCCATGGATTTCAATCGTGATCCAGAAATTCTCTTCTTATTTGTCGGGGATGGATCTGGCCGAACTCAATTGATGGAAGAGGTAGAAAAATTACAGTTAAGAAACATTCGCTTTATTCCATTTCAACCACGAGAATTATTACCGCAGGTGTTAGCCAGTGCTGATATTTCTTTAGTAGTTCTTAAAAAAGGAATAGGTTTTAATTCCATCCCATCAAAAATTCTTTCAATTTTAGCTAGTAATCGACCAATCATAGCCAGCATTGATGAAAGTTCTGAAGGGTGGAAATTAATTGAGAAAGCAAATGCTGGTATTTGTGTTCCTCCAGAAGAACCCAAGTTAATAACTAAGGCTATTTTTAACCTGAGGGATAATGATCAATTACGTGAACAATTCGGTAACAATGGAAGGGAATGGGTGGTTTATCATCATTCTCCGAAAATTGCAGCGAACCTTTTTGAGGAATTGTTCATGAATATTCTTAAATCAAAATTCTAATAACTCAAAAAAAGAAATATTATTTCGAACTCCTAATTATCTAGAATTAAGAATTTACGTGAAATAAATGAAAAAAAACCTCTTGAAAAAATGGATAGTATTTTTTCTTTTAATCATTTGTATATTTAGTATTTTGCTCTTTCTTATTTTCTATCGACAAATTCTCAATAAAGTTGGTAGTTTCTTAATAATTGAAGATGAGTTAATGCCAGTGGATGTCATCCATGTGATTGCAGGAGAAGATTATCGAAGTGAATATGCAATAGATCTCTATCAGCTTGGACTAACCAAATATATCTTCTTTACTGGAGGTTGGTGTAAATATCATGGATATTACCATGGCGCTCATGGAAAGGAATTAGCATTATATGAAGGAGTTCCAGAAGAAGCGATTATTTATGACGATTCTGTAGTGAAAAGCACCTATGATGAAATATTATTATTGAATCATTGGGTTGAAAATAACCCAGAAAACATTAAATCGATCATGATCGTTAGTGATCCTTTTCATATGCGTAGAGCAAAGTGGGTTACTACCAAGATTCTCGGAGGTGATAAACATGTATTAATGGCACCTGTCCCTTTCAACCAGGAAAATTTGGTTGAAAATTGGTGGAAGGAAGAAATTTCAAGAAAATTTGTTTTTGATGAATATATAAAAATTATTTATTATTTTTTTAGATATCAATTATCTATAAATTGGTTAGCGAGGTTTGATACTGAGTAATCAGTCCTTAAATGGTTTGTATCTTGGAGGTTAAAATGGATACAAATACTTATTTAGAGTGGCTTCGGCGTCAAGGACATCACATTTATCAATCCCAAAGCTCCTATTGGTATGATGCGGGTCCAAGGGTGGTTCAAGCATTTCCACATCATAAATTAATTAAACCTTCTGAACAGGAATTGAAGAAATTATTAGTTCGAAATGGTTTGATTGCATTAAGATACTCTTTGCCTGTTAATTCTCAAAAAGGGATGGCGAGTTATCATGTTGTTTTGCATGAACCATATAGTTTAGAAAAATTGCCTCATCAAGGCAGGAGTGGGGTAAAAAAAGGTATGAATAACTTTCATGTGGAACAAATTCAATTTGAAAGACTTGCAGTAGAAGGTTGGGCTCTTCAACAGGATACTCTCGAAAGGCAGGGAAGAATTGGGAGTATGAACCAAACTGAATGGCAAAAAATCTGCCTATCTGCATCCGGACTACCTGGTTTTGAAGCATGGTCTGCTATATTTAACGGACAATTAGCAGCAGCCCTAATAATTGCGATAGTCGGGAATACTGCTTGTGTACCATATGCTGTTTGTCATCGTAATTATTTACACAATCATGTAAATAATGTTCTTTTTTTTATTGTAAGTAAAAATTTGTTATCAAGATCGGGAATTTCTAATATTTTTTATTGTCTACATTCTCTGGATGCACCAACAAGTGTTGATCAATTTAAGTATCGAATGAATTTTATCTTCAAACCTGTATTACAAAGAGTTGTGTTCCATCCTTTCCTTTCACCAATTGTTACTCCTCCTACCTATAATTTCATACGTCATCTTTCGGAAAAAAATCCAACTAACTCATTTCTTGCAAAAGCCGAAGGGATGATGAAATTTTACATGAAAGGAAAATTTCCTTTGGACAAACAGGATTGGCCGGAATATGTGGAACACCACAAAGAAAAAATCATTAAATCTTTGAAAGAGATGAGCACACATAAATTTTCAAATCAAGGAGAAGGTTATGAATCAGGATGAGTATTGTCAATTAATATATATTCCGAAAATGTCCGAAGGAGAGGTTCATCCTGAAAATCAATCATGGATATTAAGGATGAAAAGAAAATTAGCTGTGCCATGGAACTATCATGTGAAAAAGTTGTTGAAGAAATTCTACCGAAAATTCAAGAAATTCAAAAATTCATCAATGAATGTAAACAAACAATCACAAACTAAGTTTAGGAGTGATCAAGATACCCAATTAAAAGCACAAGACATAGTCAAAGTTCGATCCTTACAAGAAATTCAATCAACTTTAGATTATTTTCACGAATTAAAAGGGTGTGCCTTTTTGCCTTATATGGCTGATTATTGTGAAACAACTCAAATTGTTCTTCAACCTGTACAAAAGTTTTTAGATGAAAGAGATTACAAAGTTAAAAAAACGACTGGAGTCGTTGTTCTTAAGGATGTGATTTGTACAGGAACACCTGTATTTGGTCGATGTGATCGAGCTTGTCATTTATTTTGGCGAGAAGAATGGTTGGAAAAAATTTCTTAGAGACAACATAGTTAAATTATTCTTTATCTGAAAGAATATTCAAATGAACAATGAATTTTTTTCCAAGGAATTATTTCTGTTAGAGGGGATATGGAAATGACTTCTAAAGATAACCCAAAAAAAATTACAACCAGTTCAAAATGAATACTTTAACAAGAACCATTACGGGGATTAATAAAAGATTAATTGATATTCTTGTTGCCTTGATAGGACTTATTATGTTAAGCCCTTTCTTCATAATAATTTCAATATTAATACATAACGATTCGCCTGGGCCAACCTTTTTCTGGTGTAAACGAATGGGAAAGGGTGGTAAGCCTTTTAAAATGCTCAAATTTCGAACTATGTATGAGGATTCAAAGAGTTATGCTGGTCCACCTGTTACTTGTAATGGGGATGAGCGAATCACTCCATTCGGCCGTTGGTTAAGAGATACAAAAATTAATGAACTTCCCCAATTATGGAATGTGTTGATTGGAGAGATGAGCCTGGTTGGTCCTAGACCGGAAGATGTCAATATCGCTAGAGAATGGCCAGAAGAAGTTTCTAAAGAAATTTTATCTGTCAGGCCAGGTATTACCAGCCCAGCCAGTATTCTTTATCATGATGAAGAGAATTTGTTAAGTAAAGAACGACTCATGGAGGATTATTTTAAAGATATTTTGCCTGATAAAATTCGGTTAGACCAGCTTTATGTTAGAAATCACTCGTTTACAGCAGATTTGGATACAATATTTTGGACTGGCGCGATCCTGCTTCCGAGAATTTCGAAATCAGACATACCAGAAAACCTACTTTTTTTTGGTCCCATTTCCAAGCTTTTAAAACGTTATGTTAATTGGTTCATAATTGATCTTTTTGTTTCATTATTTTCCGTAGCTGCAGTGAGTTTACTTTGGAGGATGCAAATACCTCTTAATTGGGGTCCTAATAATTTAGCTATATTAGCGGGTTTCCTGGCAATTCTATTTAGCGGAGTTAATGCAATTTCTGGAATAAGGAGAATTCTTTGGTCTAAGGCGACTGTAAATGATGGTTTGAATTTGCTCCTGGCTAGCTCTTTGGTAATCTTACTCGTGCTATCTCTCAATTACATTCAATCATTTTTTATCTTTTTTGGTATCCCACCACTACCTGTTTTTATGTTGTTAGCAATAGGGATTTTGACTCAATTGGGATTTATTGCTGTAAGGTTCCGGTTCAGGATATTTACTGCGATAGCATGTCGTTGGATGAACTTCCGTCGTCATTCGTTAGGCGTAGGAGAGAGAATATTAATTATCGGTCTAGACGAAGGTTTTGATAGTGCTGTCTGGCAATTTAAAAGTGGAGAATATAGTCAAATTTTCTCGATTATTGGTGTGGTAGATGATAACCCGACAATGTTAGGGATGATTGTTAATGATTGCAGAGTCCTTGGAACAATTAAAGATTTACCAATGATTATTGAAAAATATGATATTGGTGTTCTGATAATCGCTCGAAAAGATATTGATACAAATTTAAAAAACCAAATACAGAAGTATAGAAGAAAATTTGGACTAAAAATTGCGTTTATTCATGAGTTAAATGAACTTTTAAATAGACAAATTCGACAATCGGATTCAATGCCAGAACATTTCCTTTGGTCAACTGATCGATTGAAGTACCTTGTTACTTATGATCCAATTACAGGATTACCAAACCAATTTTTATTTAATGAACATTTGAGACATTCTTTGGCATTTGCTCAACGAAATAATACAGCTACAGCTGTAATGCTTGTAACAATCGATGGATTTGGTGAACAAGATGTTAACTTCCCTGAACAAAAACCAGATTTGTTAAAACACATAGCAAATCTCTTGAGACAATACAAACGTGAATGTGACACCTTAGCATATCTTGAAAATTGGGAGTTTGGTTTGATTTTAGAAAACATCGTAATAAATGATAATGTTAATTTAATAGCAAAACGAATTCACCTTATGTTTGATACACCAATCCATGTGAATGGAAAAGAATTTAAACTACTCCCGAAGATTATTGTATGTACTGATTTGGAAGGTTTTTATGAACCAAAATTTGATAGTGAACAACAAATGAATGGAATTCAATCTCGAAGTATAGTGGTGAAGGAATAACCCATAATTCATTGAAGTATTATTTTCCTTTTCAATGAACCCCAAATAATCAAAATTTTTTGGGGTTTTTTTATTGTGTTTTCATTTTGAAATGGTAAATCTTTCGCTCTTTTTTTCATGGTATCATTCGATTCATGAAATTTACAAAGATCATTCTATTTTCAACTTTAACATTTATATTACTCCTCCTCACTGCCTGTGTCCCCGCAGGGCAGTTATCCTTGCCTGATAGTGCTTTCACTGACATTCC
>CAYSFA010000034.1:0-7964 GCA_964430025.1 uncultured Anaerolineaceae bacterium
GGATTCGCAATCATCACAGCTTTTATTTTTGCTCCTATTACTATTCAATTGGGTAACATTAATTTTGGATTTTGGCATGTCGATACAATCAGTGAAGCAATTGGATTAAGCCTGATCGGGATCATGCTTTTACCAGGTTTATGTCACTTGTATTTTCTCATAGGAAAATTGCTTGGAGCTTTTTCAGCCTATTTATTAAAACCAAAAAATTGATATTATTGAGTTATAAATCTCAAGGAGTTACGAAATGGAACATAAAAAATCAAATTTTGCCTGGGGGATCATCCTTATTCTTTTTGGTGCGTTACTACTAGCAAACCAACTAGTTCCTGGATTGAAAATGTTATTTGACTGGCCGTGGATTATCCTTGGTGTGGGCTTGGTGTTTATCTTGTTAGCAATCTTTACCCGCACCGGTGGATTAGCAATTCCAGGTTGTATCGTCGGTGGAATTGGCTCAATTCTCTACTACCAAAACTTAACCGGAAATTGGGAAACCTGGTCTTTTGCCTGGGCACTAATTCCAGGTTTTGTAGGGATTGGTATTGCTTTAGCAACAATTATTTCGCCACGAGAAAATCCGGATGGTTTCACTGCAAGTCTTACTTTGCTTGCCATCAGTTTGATTCTCTTCTTTGTTTTTGGTGGAGCGAAATTCTTTGGTCTTGAGTCATTCGTTTTATGGCCGGTTATCATAATTGCCTTGGGATTGTTCTTATTATTCAAAGGCATTGTTAAGAAGTAATTTTTGATCCCAACAATTGATCCGGTTTATTGATTTTCGATCCATTCGATCGCGGTTTCAGTATCCGGATCATTTTTTTTAATGAGACTCATCGACTGTAAATTTAATTTCAATATCTTGAAGATCAAAAACAGGATTAATGCTTTTAAGTCACCTCTGTTTACCAAGTGGTGAAATTCATCATTGAAAGATTGATTTAAAAATTACCTTTTCTGACGTCTATGATACAATATCTCGAACAGGAAAAAGGGTTATCCCTGTTATTAATGCAAAGAAATGGTTGTTGAAAAAAGACAAGCATGACATTATTAATAGAAGTAGATAAAGTATCTTTCTCACATCCTGTTCCGGGAGGTCCCCCTCATCCAGCACTTCGTGAGATAAGTTTTTCGATTAACCAAGGGGAACATGTATCCATCGTTGGCGCAAATGGTTCAGGAAAATCAACCTTAGCCCGACACCTCAATGCTTTGTTGGTTCCAGATTCAGGTACGATCAGAATTTTGGGAATGGACACCAAAGACCATCATAACCACCTGAAAATTCATCAACAAGTCGGCATTGTTTTTCAATCTCCACAGGAACAAATGATCGCCACTTCTATTGAAGAAGATGTGGCTTTCGGTCCTGAGAATCTTGGCCTGCCTACTGCGGAAATTCGCCAACGGGTGGAGGACTCCTTAAAACATGTAGGCATGTGGGACCAACGCTCAAGGTCACCTCAACATCTCTCAGCGGGGCAAATGCAACGTGTTGCCCTCGCGGGGGTATTGGCGATGCAACCAGCCTGCGTGGTCTTTGATGAATCCACTGCAATGTTGGACCCTTTCGGTCGGGAAGATGTTCTCGAAAGTATTGAGACACTCAAGAAGAATAACATCACCGTGATCATGATCACCCATTTTATGGAAGAAGCAAGCCTGGCTGACCGTATTTTAGGGTTACATCAAGGTCGCTTAAGATTTGATGGATCTCCGGAACAACTTTTCACAGATGATAAACTCGTCCGGTCCATGAATCTCGATAAGCCCAGGGTTTTATGGTTTGCCCAACAATTAACCCCATGGATACCTACCATCAAAAGCCCCTTGAATGTGGATCAATTTGAAAAACAAATCTTCTCCTTAGGCACACCGCAACAATTTGCTCCATTGGATGATAACCATTTCTTCCGGAATAGTCAGGAAGATTTAGTGAAAGCACAACAAATCTCTTTCACCTATCTACAAAACACTCCCCTTGCCCATCAAGCTCTCGAAAATATTAGTTTTTCGATTAATAAAGGCAGTGTTCATGGGTTGATAGGAGCAACAGGTTCGGGAAAATCCACCCTCCTACAACACTTCAACGGGTTATATATCCCCCAAACTGGAAAACTTACCGTAGGACCTTTCGAAGTCAATCACGAATTAGAATTATTACAATTGAGACGCTATACCGGGATGGTTTTTCAGAACCCCAATTACCAACTATTTGAACAATATGTTGGGGATGAAATTGCTTATGGTTTGAAGGTCCTCGGAATCACAGGAAGTGATTTACGTGAACGAGTTATATTAGCCATGTCACAGGTCGGGTTGGATTTCGAAACATTTAAAGACAGGATGACCTTTGCCTTGTCTGGTGGCGAGAAGCGAAAAGTAGCATTAGCTTCAGCCCTGGTGCTTAATCCTTCGCTTCTTCTTTTAGATGAGCCCACAGCTGGGCTTGATCCAATTGCCCGGCGAGAGATCTTAGGTCAAATGGTGCGGGTACACAACGAAGGAAAGACTTTGGTGGTTTCCTCGCATCAATTGGAGGATCTGGCATTGTTAACCGATCATGTGACGCTCTTATCTCGTGGAAGCGTGGTTTGCAATCAGGAAACCGACAAACTTCTCTCCGACCATGAATTACTCCATAAATACCAAATGATCGCCCCGGTAGCGGCACAAATGGCGGACGTTTTAAGGAAAAAAGGGTGGATGGTACCAACTAACATCATTATTGGGCAACAATTGGTGGCTGCTTTTAAAACATTGGGTGAACCCAATGGCTAATTTTGAATTCACCCAAAATCTCTCGTTTGGTCAATATTTGCCCACCAACTCCTGGTTTCACCAACGAGATCCCAGGGCGAAGATTTTATTGGTAGTTTTTCTAATGCTGGCTATTACCTTTGCAAAGAATCCATTGATGGTGATCGCCGGAGTCGTTATTGTTTTAATATTATTTAAGCTCTCCCAAATTCCCCTGAAAAATTCCATCAAGGGAATCCGCACTCCCTTACCTTTTTTGGTTTTTATTGCCTTTTTTCAGTTATTCAGATTTTCACCAGGCACCGAAAACCCTCTCATCCTGACTGTCTGGAATTTCACCATCACACAACAGGGGCTGGTGGTGGCAGGCACCATCATACTCAGGTTCGTTTGTCTAATCCTTCTCATCTCCCTTGCCAGCCAAACTCTCTCTACCAGTGACATCATTTATGGGATGCAATCATTGTTACGACCACTCACCTTTCTCAAAATACCGAGCGAGGATTTCATAATGATCATTCAAATAACATTACGTTTCTTACCGCTACTGGGACAAGCAACTGAACAGATCGCGAAAGCACAAGCAGCCCGCGGAGCAGCCTGGGGTGTAAAGGACCAGAACCTTAAACAGAGAATAAAATTGATCATTCCCGTGATCGTACCCATGTTTCTGACCAGTCTACAAAAAGCCGAAACCATGGCGATGGCGATGGATTCTCGTGGGTATGGAACCAATCTCAAACGAGGTGCTTACCGTCACCTTGAATTTAAAACACAAGACGGCATTCTTATCGCTGCCGCCTTGTTATTTTCTATTCTTTTGTTGGTACTATAAATCTGATCCCTGTCGTTTTCCTACCCTAATTTGTCTCCAGGCGGCAACAACCACCAAAACAATAACGGCGGACACGCCAGCTTCTAATAAACCATTGGATATGATAATGCCACCTAATACTGGCCAGGGTAATAATCCCATTAATCCAATCACACCCAATACCAGGATTGTGTTTGTTAAACTTCCTGCAACTCCGGAGACAATTAATCCAACCACTGGAATCTTTTCGAAAAGTTTCCAGACATAGTAAGCGACTGGACCGATGAAGAGCCTTGGTAGGATCGAAAGCACCGGATTGGTAAACCAGACATCCGCTGGGGAGGTCGGGGCAACTGCGGCCTGGATCATACTAAAAATCCCAAAAATCAACCCCACTCCTAGCCCCACAATTGGACCTTCTAGAATTGCGGCGATAATTACTGGAACATGCATTATAGTCAACGAAATTCCACCAAACCATGGGATGAATCCCCAATGAGTGACCCCTAACAACACGGTAATTGCACCCATTACACCGGTAATAACGAGTTTTCGCGTTCGATTTTGTGGCATAACATCTCCTCTAAAATAATTCGATATAGTAAGATTTGATTTACAATTATCTTACACCTCTTATTATAATAGGTTCTTATATTTAATCAACACATTTGAAATACTTCGAATTCTAACCATTCGAACACCAAATTAAGAAAGTCACAAACAAACTCCATCGGTAAGCTCTTATATAATTAGCATATCTATACTGGTTTCTTACCAAGTACATTTAGCGTTATCACCCCATAGAGGAGCTTATGTATCATCAACAACGCTGGACAATTGAAAAACTAAAATCCCGTTATAAAACCATTTATCCCATGATCTACCAGGAATCAAATCCGTTAAATTCCTTCTGGTATAAAGAAATAGACTCACCCTTAACAAAACCAGATTTAATTCCTGATTTGAACTCATTTACTCCCTTATTACCTAACTCCTATTGGGGCAACTGGCAGACCAATTTCCTGATCTATTCTACTTTCAAAATCCCCTCTCATTGGGATGCAAGTCAACCAATAGCCTTGTTCCTGCCATTAGGTACCGCCGGGGATTTCAGCCATCCCGAAGCTTTAGCCTACATAGATAGAACTCCCTATGGAGCAATAGATCGCCATCATCAGGAAATCCTGCTAAAACCGGAGTGGCACGATTCCCAATCGCATACACTACTCCTGCATGGCTGGACAGGCTTAGGTGAAAATGTGGGGGGAGACAATTCATACAAACTCCATCTGGGTCAACCGAAATTGGTCAGGATTCATCAAAAAACCAGAGATTTTTGTACCATCGTTCGGGTTGCTTTGGCCACCATTGAAAACCTGAAGGAGGACAACCCCGTCAGGAATAAATTGCTAAATATTCTGAATGAAGCTTTTATTGTGCTAGATACAAATCATCCGTTAGAAGAGAATTTTTACTATTCAATCAATCCAGCCTTCGAAACTCTCAAGCTTGGTATAGAGAAATCCGGGCTCCCTATGGATGTAACCATTCACGCCACAGGTCACGCCCATATAGATGTGGCATGGTTATGGACATTGGGGCAAACTCGCAGAAAATCCGAACGCACTTTTCACAATGTCATTCGTTATATGGAGCAATTCCCAGAGTACCATTTCAGTCAAAGTCAGCCACAACTCTACCAATTTATACAAGAAGACCAACCTGAATTATTCAAGCAGATTCAAAAACTTGTTGCAGAGAGTCGCTGGGAGCCTATGGGGGGTATGTGGGTGGAAGCAGATTGTAATATCTCCGGGGCAGAATCATTAGCCCGGCAATTCCTTTTAGGAAGGACGTATTTTCAGGAAAAATTCGGAAAAGATGCAGAAACCCCCGTGCTTTGGTTACCGGATGTTTTCGGGTATGCCTGGGCATTACCTCAGTTAATAAAACAAGCAGGTTTGAAGTATTTTATGACCATAAAAATTGGGTGGAGCCAATACAACCGCCTTCCCTATGATACTTTCTTGTGGCAGGGCATCGATGGAACCAAAATACTCACCCATTTCAGTACTGTTAAAGAATTGGGCAGTTCATATGCCAGCACTTACAATTCGATGGCAAATCCTCAGGAAGCGCTGGGTACATGGGAAAACTTCCAACAGAAAGAATTGCACAACGATCTGTTAATGGCTTATGGGTTTGGTGATGGCGGTGGTGGACCCACCCTGGAGATGTTAGAAAATCTGGAAATCATGGATAACTTCCCTGGTTTACCAAAAGTCAGACATTCCAGCGTGAAACAATTCTTTGAGAACATCGACCTTGTCCAAACTTCGAAAATGCTGCCTGTTTGGAATGGGGAGTTGTATCTTGAATATCATCGTGGCACATACACTACCCAGGCGAACATGAAGAAAAACAATCGCAAAGGTGAGTTTCTTATCCATGATGTTGAATTCCTTGCTTCTTTTGCGAGTGCTTTGAACCAGGACTATAAGTATCCAAAAGAAGACATCAACAACGCCTGGCGAATCATTTGTTTACATCAATTCCATGATATTCTTCCGGGGTCCAGTATCAGTGAAGTCTATCAGGAAGCAGCCATTTCCTTTGATTTATTGAAGAAAGCTCTTGAGATCCTCAAACAAAAAGCGCTCGATGTAATCTCCAACTATTTTTCAGGCAACTTGTTAATCATCAATCCTTCTCCTTTGCCACGAACTGATCTGGTCACTATTAGTGGATTTCAAAATAGTATCTTTGAAATGAATGGGAGAACAATACCATCCGAATCCACAAAACAAGAGATAATCATAGATGCTGGCGTTCTGCCAGCATACAGCATTTCTTCTATCGCTGTTCATCCAACTCAATTGAATGATCTTGCGCCTGAAAATGCTGACAGACCGGAATTGCCATTCATTCTGGAAAACGATTTGATACAAATAACCATTAATGATTCTGGTGATTTGATCAGTATTTATGATAAAGAACAGGCACGCGAACTCATCCCAGCGGGTATGGTGGCTAATCAGTTCCAGATCTTCGAAGACCGCCCCCTCACTTACGACGCCTGGGATGTTGATATTTATTTTGACGATAAAGTTGGTTTTTCAAACCCGGCAGAATCGATTCGATGGGTAGAGCTGGGTGAATTGCGAAAAACAATAGAAATTAAGAGAAAAATTGCTTCCAGCTCTTTTACTCAGAGAATCTCTCTGAACTGGGAATCGAAGCAAATTGACTTTGATACAACCATCGATTGGAAAGAACGCTATAAACTCCTAAAAGTAGCCTTTCCTGTGGATATTCTTTCTCCCAAAGCAACCTATGAAATTCAATGGGGAAACGTCGAACGCAACACCCACCGCAACACAAGTTGGGATTGGGCAAGGTTTGAAACATGCGCGCATAAATGGGTCGATCTCAGTGAAGGAGATTATGGTGTTAGTTTATTGAATGATTGTAAATATGGTCATGATATCCATGACAACGTCATTCGATTGTCATTATTACGTGGACCAACAATGCCTGATCCTTTAGCAGATTTAGGGGTACATCAATTCAAATACAGTCTTTATCCTCATAAAGGTAACTGGGAGAATGGAACCCAATCAGCTGCTTATGCACTTAATGATCCAGTGATTGTTCACGAGAATGACTCAAACAATTCTGCTGAGAAAACAGATCTTACAACCACCTTCTTCTCAACCAATAGAGAAAATATTTTGATCGAAACTATCAAAAAAGCTGAAGACGGGATTGGATTTATCCTGAGATTGTATGAAAGTCACCGGAAAAGAGGGTCAACCGAAATAAGCTCTTGTTTCCCCATCAAAGCAGCCCGGGAAACAAACTTGCTTGAAGAAAACCAAACCGAATGTCTTATTCAGGACAGTAAAGTGGTTGTCGATTTTAAGCCCTTTGAAATCAAGACATTGAGAATCCTCTTCCGATAAAGGAGCAACATGCATAACTCGACCGAATTTCGAATTGGCAATTATAGACCCATTTATCTCTGGGCGGGACCAGGCACCATTCGCATGAACAAAGTGAAGTTCATGCAGGTAAATGTCGACGAAAAAGTCCATATGGATGCACACCAATCCAAAGGGGCAGAATTGGTCGTGAATTCCCTCTATCAAAATTGGATCCACCTGACCTATAGTTGGGGATTTCCTCCTGAAATTGAAAGAGAAGATTGGGATTCATTCGAATCAGCCACAAAAGAATATCATGATCAGAAAGCCAAAGTCTTTGCTTACATCCAATCCTCCAATTGTGTTTATTCAGGGTCATTTACACAGAAAAATTGGTACACCTTATCCGCTCAAGGGAAAAAAGTATATTACTATTCCGGACGCTATATGACCTGTTTTCAAAA
>CAYSFA010000034.1:7974-20333 GCA_964430025.1 uncultured Anaerolineaceae bacterium
GGATTACCTATCTGAAAGAGAGAGTGAGTGACGCGATTGAACGTGGAACGGATGGGATTTTCTTTGACAACATGTGGTACGGTCTACAACCCAATTCACTCTATGGCACCTGGCTGGGAGGAGCAGGATGTTATTGTGATACCTGTAAGCAAAGATACCTGTCTGAAAAAGGTCGTCCAATCCCGATTATTACAGACTTAAAAAAGACGGAAGTCGTAGAGTATATTGATTGGCGAGCTGACCGCATGACCGATGTAATCCAGGAATTGGCAGATTATACCCGCTCCATCAAGCCAGATGTTGTGATCAGCGCGAATGATTATGACCCGGTCATGCGCCCAGTGAAACTAATTTTTGGGATTGATTTCGCGAAATTAGCGAAAATCCAGGACTTAACCATGATCGAGAATTTCGCTCTTCCAAAATATGTGAGCAGCCCTGAGAAAATTCTTGTCAATAACGCATTAACAGTTCGTAACAGTCAGCCATTTCTCCCCAAGCAAAAACACTTGAGTGTCCTCTCTTATGACGTGGGGATTGGCTTTGATCCTGTATACCCGGCCAATCGTATTCTAACAGGGATGGCAGAAGCAGCGGCCTTAGGTTGTAGTATGACGACCAAAGGGACGGAATACCATGATGGCGAAAAAATGACTTTATTGACAGCTCCGGAATACCCGAGCCAGCAAAAAGCAATTGGTCAATTCCATCATTGGTTGGAAAATAATCAATCCATTTTCCAAAACCAAACAGAACGGTGCGCAAAAGTTGCGGTCATACATCCTGGTGAAAAATTATGGCAGCAATGGCACAGACTCGCACCTGTCTTCTTCGCGGTACAACAAACATTGTTGGTAAATGGTATCCCCTGGAAGGTGATACCATCCGTAGACGATGCCAATCCAGGAGACCAACTTATTACGTTCACTAACAATGATCTTCTGGAATCTCTCCATCCGGATATTTCTATCATTAATGCTTTTGATCTCTCTTTTACTAAAACCATTAAAGACTCATTTTTTGAACAAAACACAGCTTTTCGGCCTTTCTTATCATCGATTACTGATCAATTAATCCGTGGGTACCATGCGAGTGTTGTGATGCGCTTAATGATGGATAAACTGGGGATGTCCAAATTAGTCACGCATACCCCATTTTTCAAAATTCATGATGGGGTTTTGGAAGAAGAATTACTTTCTAAGCTAAATACACAGAATTTCTTCCGTGTCATTTCCGAATTTCCAGTGTTAATTGATGTGTGGAAAATTGATGGATTTCAATATCAAGTTCATTTGGTAAATTACTATCCTGAACCACAAACAATCAAACTTTATACACCAAACCTTCAACCAATGAATTTATATTCTCCAACTTCTGAGACAATAATCCTTCCAGCTTCCCATGAGGTTGAAATGACCATCGATCTATATAATATTCTTATACCCACCACTAAGGAGTAACAATGAAACGAGTTATCCGCTGGTACCATTACATCACCTACAATATTTACTGGTTTGCATTAACTGCACGTTCGCAGGTTTTAACCCCCCTAATCATTCCCCTGCTGATCCAACGCTTTGTGGGAGAGGCTGCCAAAGGTGAACTCCTGGGGAATATGCGCTTATGGTCATTAATGGTTGCCGTGCTGGTTCAGGCATTAATGGGATTATTAAGTGATCAATCCACCTCAAAATTTGGGAGACGCCGGCCATTTATTGCCATCGGTACCATTGGGGAGATCCTCTTATATGTCTTGATTGGTTTTACTGCTGGAATGGATGGGATGACTGGCTATTGGTTTCTATTTGCACTTTACACCCTATCGATGGTCACCGCGAATACTGCCCATGCAGCCACTCAAGGATTTATTCCTGATTTGGTTCCTGAAGAAAAACGAGGGCGCTTTTCCGGTTTTAAAGCCCTCTTCGAATTACCATTACCTCTGATATTCGTATCCTTTGTAATTGGGAAAATGGTCAGCGACGGGAATCTCTGGGGCGCAATTTTTACTCTGATCGTTGTTTTAATTATCAGTCTTCTTTTGACATTAACGATTAAAGAAGAACCTCTCATTGAAAAACCAGAAAAAATGGATTGGAATCCAATCATCCGTCTGGTATTAATGACGGCAGCTTTTACAATCATCATCCTGGCATCGGGGTTTGTCGTACGCCAGGTTATGAATTTGATCCTCGCTGGTGAATCCAGTTCCAGCACTATTATTGTTATGGCGATTGGCCTTCTTGGGATGTTGGTGGCAATTGGTGTCGGGGTTTGGAGTAGTGTGTCCATCAGTATCGGTGAAAAAATAAAAGATCATCATAATTTCACCTGGTGGGTAGTAAATCGATTAGCTTTTTTGGCTGGTTCCACCAACCTGGCAGGTTTTTTGGTTTATTTTCTGCAGGAGAGGTTTATTGAACTTCAAGGCGAAAAAGCGGCTGGTCCAGCTGCTTCGATTACGATGTTTATCGGGATTTTCATTCTTATTTCAGCTGTACCAAGTGGTTGGCTGACAGATCGTTTTGGTACCAAGAAAATCATCCTGGTCAGTGCAATTTTAACTACCTTGGGAACTGCTTTTGTACTGTTATCCCCCACTATCTCCTGGATGTACGCGGCAGGTTGTTTAGTCGGTGCAGGAATCGGGTTCTTCTATGCTTCCAACTGGGCATTAGGAACCGAAATAGTACCGCAAGATCAGGCTGGTCGCTTCCTGGGGATTTCCAATCTGGCAGGAGCCGGAGCTGGTGCGGTGGGTGCTTATATCGGTGGCCCGATTGCAGATCAGATTGGTTATACCCCACTGATGGCCATTTATGTGGTCTTATTCATTTTTTCAATTCTTGCTCTGGCAAAAATTAAGTTAAGCAAGTCATAAGTCACTAATTATTAATGAAACCTGTCTTAAGTGATCATCGACGAAGAGAGTATACTTATTCCAAGTTTTCGAGGAGATGATCGATTAAGTCATCATGGAGTCTAATAAATCTGGATTGAGACATAAATTACAATCCTTTTTGCTGAAATTTCAAGCAAAAATCAATAATCGTGCAGTTTCTGATTCCGCTATTTTGATTGGTACCGCCATTCTAGTTGGAATTGGTTCAGGGTTGGGAGCTGTACTCTTTACATTCTTGATTGAATCTGCCCGGAAAATTGCATTTGAAGATGCGATTAACGCATTAAACATTGTTCATCCCTGGCATCTGATTATTATTCCAATTATCGGTGCTTTGATTACCGGACCAATCATCTATCTTTTTGCTCGTGAGGCAAAAGGTCATGGTGTTCCTGAAGTGATGATGGCAGTCGCTTTAAGAGGTGGAAAAATAAAACCACAGGTTGGAATCGTAAAAGCCATAACCTCAGCAATTTGTATTGGCACAGGTGGATCCGTAGGAAGTGAAGGCCCAATAGCTCAAATTGGATCAGCCCTCGGCTCAACCATTGGACAATTTCTAAAATTGAATGAGGAGAGAACGAAAACCTTAGTCGCTTGTGGTGCCGCAGGAGGTATTGCAGCAATTTTCAATGCACCGATTGCCGGGGCGATTTTTGCAATGGAAGTCATTTTGAACCGAATTAGTTCAGTCTATTTTGGTGCGGTTGTGATTTCTGCTGTGATCGCTGATTCAATCGCCCATTTCTTCATGGGTGATTTCCGCACATTTATGGTACCTCAATACTTTATGGAAAGCCCCTGGGAATTGCTTTTATATTCATTGTTGGCTATTTTGGCAGCTTTTGCATCGGTGGGTTTTAGTCGGCTACTTTACATTGTGGAAGACCTTTTCGATGATATTCGTCTCCCGGCCTGGATTAAGCCAAGCATTGGTGCGTTATTGCTTGGAATTCTGGGAATCTTCACCATGAAAACTGCCGAAGGTTTCCCCCGAATCTTTGGTGTTGGGTATGAATCAATGACCCCTGCCCTCTTCGGCGAATTTACCTTGAACGCCGCATTATTACTCTTCTTTTTCAAATTGTTAGCCACCTTATTTACATTAGGTTCAGGGAATTCAGGCGGTATTTTCGCCCCATCACTATTTATGGGAAGCATGCTTGGGGCTGGCTTTGGGAGTTGGGCAACCAGCGTTTTCCCGAATATCACCACCGGAGCCGGGGCATATTCCCTGGTTGGAATGGCATCATTCTTTAGTGGTGCTACCCACGCCCCGATGACAGCAATCCTGATTCTATTCGAGATGACTAATAATTATCAACTCATCCTGCCATTAATGTTGGCCTCTGTTTTGAGCACAATCATTTCTCGGGTACTCAGTAAAGACTCGATTTACACATTAAAGTTATCTCGACGCGGAATAAATCTTAGTCAGACTCAAGATATTGATGTGATGCAAGGAATCTTTGTTGGCGATGTGATGAACACTGATTTTCAACCAATCCGAGCGAACCAAACTATTCAGGAACTGGAAGAAATCTTGGAAAACACACATTCATCAGGTCTGCCAGTTCTAAATAATGATGATCGACTCATTGGGGTGGTAACAACCAGAGATCTTCGGGCTGCTCATACAATGAATCTTCCAAAACATACAATCGTGTCTGAGATCATCACCACCACCGATTTAATAACAACGCATAGCAAGGAACCGATGTGGCAAGCCATTTTTCACATGAGCACGCATGACATCAGTCTTTTACCTGTGATTGAGGAAGAAGAACCATGGAAGTTGGTCGGAATGATCTACCGGCAGGATGTAATCAAAGCATATGACCAGGCCATCACCAGGAAAGCAAAGATGCAACATGAGGTTGAAATCATCAAATTAGGGAAACTCGATGAAGCTAAATTTCTTCACCTCAATATCCCTACAAACTCCCAGGTAATCGGAAAACGAGTAAGTGAGATCAATCTTCCAGACCATTGCGTAATTGTTTCCATCAGAAGGGGAAGGAAATTAATAATTGTCGATGGAAAAACAATTCTTCGGAAAGGTGACTACTTGACCATTTTTATTGAGGAAGGTTTTGAAAAAGATCTTGAAAATATCTTTACTGGACAATATCCAGAACACCCATCCCACAGAGAGAATGATTCTATTCATGAAGAGATTCTGATCAAAGCTGGCTCACAAGCTATTGGTAAAATGATTAAAGAGTTGAATCTTCCCGGAGATACTTTAATCGTAAATATTCTGCGGAATGAAGAAGTGATCATTCCCCATGGAGAAACCATCATTCGGTTGAATGATGAAGTTGAGATATTCGGGAACCAAAAAGTCATTGAACAAACCCGATTGCTGTTCGAACCAGATTAATTCTTAATACCAAAGCCAATGTCTACAAAAGTAAAATTAAAACCAACTATTACCCACCTTATTCAAAGGTTTATGGGAATTGGAATTTTGGTAATCCTTTCAGCAGGATGTAATTTTTTCACAAATAGTGAACTCATCTCTACACAACAATCTAATAATTTGGAAATTTCACATACTGAAACAGCAACCATCCAGCCGTCTTTTACACCAATGTTCTTCCCATCACCTACAATTACAATTACATCTACCATCACACCTACTCCTACTCCAACGGAACCAGATGGGTGTTTGAAACCAGAAGATAATTACGAGCTACTTACCGTAAATGGAATGCTGCTCAACCAACGTACCTTTTCCATGCTCGATCATGCCCAAACACTCTATGGTGGTGAATTGGAAATAACCGGTTATCACCTTACGCAGGGGAGTTACACCAATGAGGTATCAGCCAGTTTCGGAACCCATGCGGGGGGTGGAGCAGTAGATTTATCCGTTATTCGATATGGAATCTATGAGGTTTTATATGATGATATTGACCCACTCATCAGTGCATTAAGAACCGCTGGGTTTGCTGCCTGGTTAAGAAATTTTGACCAGTTGTACCCGGGCTCACCTATCCATATTCATGCCATTGCAATTGGTGATCGTGACTTATCACCAGCTGCGCAAGACCAACTTACCGGCAAATTTGGGTATTTCGCCGGTTTCAATGGATTACCACAACCAGAAGGGGTTGCTCCTGTACAAGATGAACATGGTGGACCAATCGTTTGTCAATGGATGCTTGAATTAGGTTACGTGGATATGCGAACACCAATCCCTTAAGAGTCCAACAATAACACATCCATTGGATTCACCAGGCGATATAAACCACTCACCCGCCATCGACAATAATTAGCCATCTCTTCTTCATTGGCGGTTACATCATAATGAGCCATGCTACCGGAGAGACTTCCAGAATACCCATATCGCATTTCAACATGAATATGCGGGGCTAAAGCATTGCCACTATCCCCAATTGTTCCGATCACCTGTCCACTATTTACATTGTCTCCAATTTCAAAGTTGGCTTCCTCATTCATGTGAGCATATAAAATGAACAAAGATAGTTCACCGGATCCAACGTCAACTTCATCCCAACCTCCTGGACAAGTCAACGCAGGATTCGCATCAAACAACCCAGGAGTTTCAACATCAGACAAGTAACTCTGCCAGGAGGAGGGCAACCCAAGAAATGGTGTTTCTACGAAAATTGCATTTCCATAGGGAAAGCGATCTCTAATGACCATTACCACTTCACCATCCAGGATTGATTGAACTTTCGCGCCTTTGACTGCATACCCAAGTGTCGGATCCACTACACTAAAGTCAACTCCCTGATGTGGATCATCCGAACCGGATTTTGGTGGACTATATAAATTAGAAATCATGTTTACTAATTCATCCACCGAGTACCCTTCCAAGGGGGAAGAGGAAATCTTTGGTTGAGGAGTTGGATCCATTGTAAAAGTAGGTTCAACCTGTACCGTTGCAGTTGGAGAAGGATCCGAAGTGGGAGTGAAAATCTCTTCATCAATGACAGGTGAGACTGTTTGATTGAGAGTTGGTGTTTGATTCTCAGGATTGACAACTGGTGGGGAACATGCAGTTATTAACAATAAAAATGCGTATAAGAGATTTCTCATTCTCATATTTTACTTTGCAAAACATGTTTGTTGGTGACAACCTTACCAACAAACATGTTTTCAAATGAATTAATAAAAGGGTTTGTTACTTTTGGAGTAAAGTATTCCCTGGTAGCATCTTCGAAATTTAGGCGGATTTTGATTTAAGAATTTCCAGCAAGGCACGCGCTGAGTCCTCCGGCCCTGTAAATTCTTTTCCTGAGACACCTAGCTGCGTCCGCATTTCTCCGACAAAAACATTTTTGTCATAGAAAGCCTGAAAATAACGTCTGGCGATTTCATCATGTAATTCACGGTATTCTGGAGGCCCAAAAATATTAGCAAAATAAGAATGTGTTAATCCGGTTGTGGTGGTTGTTCCTTTACTCATTACCGCTCCAGAACGAAAAACTTCAATTGCCTGGTCAGAATTCTTAATGCGTTCGATGGCTGGATGATCTTCATCCACCTCATCATAATTGTTCGCGTACAGGACAAAGTCGATTTCATACCCTTCCACGACGCTTTTGTATTTTGTAACCGGTAAAACTACCCGAGCATTGACTTTGTCTGGGTTCATAATAATGGAACGGTCAATTTGCCCAAAGGCATAATCTTTTTGTAAATCATCCAGGCGAACAAATGCTCCAATTTCGGTACCGTACCCCATAATTCGCCCATCCGGCAAAATATCAATGGAGCCCATATCATCTGCAATGATCACCAAATCCTCTACCTGATCTTCAATAATTCCTCGTAAAGCTTCCAGCGTTTCAGATTTTCCAGCCCCAGAATCCCCAATCAACAGCACATTGGACATTCCCGCGCCGCGTAATACGATGTGGAACATTGCCCCATGAAATGGAAGTCGACCTTTTTTCATCATTTGGACGTTGTGCAGCGTAAGAATCATTTTCTTCAAATATCCAAAATAGGCGTATTCTTTGCGGAAAGGAACCGTTCCAATCAAAATGTCATTAATCTTGTCATCATAAAAAATCGTTTCATACGAACCTTCCTGTTTTTCTCCTTCGACAGGAATTCCATAGAAGTAGATCGCATCCGGTTTTCTATTCAAGTCCTCATCGTCAGCCAATTCAAATAAATTGCTTAACGAGAAGCCCAGTTCAAACCATTGAACCGTGAAATATATCAGAATAAGGAGTTCACCGACCTTGGCTGGATAACAAAGCCACTCATCTGCTCTAATTTGCAGGTGGTCGATGGGATTGTAATCAACCCGGATAAACTTGCCACTGCGTTTATTATTTGGTGTATTGATTATAAGAGGAGGATAAATTAATACCTGCCTGGTCATCAATATATCGCATAATTTATCTGAATAATCACATATAAAAGGCATCCGATATGGCAATGTAATGGCAGCGATATTTACACCGGCACTTACCTGGCGATAGACTCGAGGATGGCTTCCCGAAACATTTTCTAAAATATCACGTTGCGCACTTCGTACCACATGCATTAATTTTTCAACAGTTTCAGTAAAGGAACGATAAGGCCGTTTATCTAAACGATCATCGATAGAATCTAACACTACCAGACGTTGTAGGCTTCTCCAGAAATTATAGAATTGTTCAATAAAGTCAGAAAGAAGGTCAATATCCTCAAAAAAGGTTCTACTATCAGGAACAATTTTACTTACCTGATCCGCAGGCAACTTTGAAAGTAATAACAAGGTCTTTTGCATTGTCATGAGATCAGCATGGCTAACATTTTCCTCATTAGTAAAAACCCTTAACAATTTTGATTGTTGACGAAATAAAAATGTAACGTATTTCCCTAACAAATCCAAAAACAATCCGCTGGTTATCAACTCATCAACGGTGTCGCACAAGCGATTTCTTGTTCTAAGGATTAATTTGTCTCCAAAAATTTTATATGAACCATTTTCCATAATAACTCCACTACCTGGTATTAAATAATTACTTTACCAATATTATTGACCTGAAATCATTGTTTCCAACATTTGTGTTGTGAGTGATTTTGGTCGTTCGATGGGTTTTAATAATGCCCTTGCCCAAACAATATGCGCAGTCAGCCCTAATATTCTACTCACTCCGAACAAAACTGTATAGAAGTCGAATTCTTTTACTCCAAAATGGTATTGTAAGGCACCATTGATGGCATCAACATTCGGCCATGGATTACTGACTTTTCCATTTTCCATGAGAATTTTTGGCAGTTTGCCATACACCATCTCTACCAACCGGATAAGGTCACTATCAAGATTTTTGCTGCGAGCGAATTCTAACTGAGCTGTAAATCGAGGGTCGGTTGTTCTTAATACCGCATGACCGTATCCCGGAATAAGTTTCCCGTTCTTGAGAGAATCTCGCAAAAAATGATCTAATTGATCCGACGTTGGTAACCCACCAAATTTTTCACGCACTTCCAGTAACCACTTCAAACATTCCTGGTTTGCTAGGCCATGTAATGGACCGGCCAAACCGTTCATTCCGGCGGCACAGGAAAGATAAACATCCGATAAGGCAGAACTGACCAGATGAGTAGCATGCGCACTCACATTTCCACCTTCATGATCACAATGAAGGAAAAAAAACAATCGACAAAGATCATAATAGTTGGGATCCCCCTCACGATCGATCATCACACCAAAATTCGCACTCCAATCATGGTCTGCACTGGGTGGGAGAGTGATTCCATCCTGATATTTTAAGTTGTAAATAAAAGCTGCAAGGCCAGGTAATTTTGCTGTTAAATTGATTGCATCTCGTAAGAAATATCGCCAATGATCGTCTTTTACAACTCCAATTTCATATTGCTTGGCGAATACAGATTCACGTTGTAATGCCATAATACCCATGGAAAACAGAGTCATAGGGTGTGTTTCTTTTGGCATTCTTCGAATTGTATTAAAAACGTATGTGGGGATCAAACTACGACCTCTCCATTCGTCCTCCACCAACATTGCTTCTTCAAATGTCGGTAACTGCCCTGATAACAAGAGATAATAGACACCACCAGCCAATGGAAACTCCGATCCTGGTAATCTTGGCAATAATTTCAATAATTCAGGAATGGAATACCCGCGAATACGAATTCCTTTTTCTGGATCAACATAAGAAATATCGCTTACCTGAATTTGAACTCCGCGAATACCTCCATAAATTTGTGAAACAGTAACATCACAAACCTTGAAATCCTTATATTCATTCCGTAATCGATTGACCCGTTCACGCCAGACAGGTAATTGTTCTTCAATTTTATCTTCTAATGATTTCATAATGTCACTCCTTTGAAAAAACCTTTGGCAATAAAAAAAATAATTCCCCATACGAATGGGTAACTTTAGTAGAGGATGAAGTTAATTGGAATTTTGATGAATAGAAAAAACGGAACCGACATACCCCAGATCATTGGAGATACGCTCCGCTGATTTAAGCAGGTATTTTTTGTGAAATTGAATTTTTTCAGAAGTAAATCGGAAGGAAGGACCTGATACAGTCAATGCAGCCAGTATATCTCCCTTAATATCAAAGATCGGAGCAGCGATCCCTGCGGCATCTTCGACCCATTCACCATCACTAAATGCATAGCCTTGTCGTTTGATAATCTTAAGTTCAGCCTTTAATTTTTGAACATCAATGATGGTTTTTGGGGTAAATGGAATTAATTGCGACCGGGCTAAAATTTCATCTTGTTTCTTTTCAGGAAGGTAGGCTAACAATAGTTTTCCGGCTGAACCAGCATATAAAGGTAAACGTCGTCCAATTCTCGCGACTATACGCACGTTTTGTGCGCTTTCTATCCGTTCCACACATAAACGTTCGTCCCCTTCTAAGATGTATAGGCTGATCGTCTCTTTCGTTTCGCGCAGTAATTCGTGCAAAACCGGCAAAGCAACATTTCGAATATCCAGATTTGTAGTGAAAATTTCAGCCCATCGCAGGCTTTTCGGACCAATTGAATAAGTACGAGTCTCAGGATTCTGAATTAACAAACTTTGATCCCGTAAGGTTTGCATCAATCGACCACAAACACTGCTCGAAAGACCAGTCATCCTTGCAATCTCTCTGACCCCAAAATCATTCTGATCAATTGAAAAACAATCCATTATCTGGATGAATCGCTCAACTGTTTGAATTCGCTCGTTTTCCATATATTGTTCCGAATAGTGGGACACTGTCCCAAAAATGAATATAATGATTATAGGAATTTTAATTAAAAAAGTCAAGGACGACTTTTGGGTAATTTTGAGTCTTCAAGGAGGATTATGAGCACAAACCAATCAAGAATCCAAATGGAAAATGGAAAATTAGTAGTACCTGACCATGTCACCATCCCCTTTATTATGGGAGATGGAATTGGTCAGGATGTTACTGTAGCCACCCAAAGCATCATCGACCAGGCTTTGGAAAAGGTTTATTCTCATCAGAAAAGCATTCATTGGAAGGAGGTATTCGCCGGAGAAACTGCCTATCAACAAACTGGGGATTGGTTGCCCCAGGAGACTCTCAATGCTTTTTCAAAATACCTGGTTGGGATGAAAGGGCCTTTAACCACCCCCGTTGGTGAAGGAATCCGTTCATTAAATGTTGCATTGCGAAAAGATTTAGATCTTTATGTTTGTTTACGACCAGTGCGTTATTTTTCTGGAATAAAATCACCTGTTAACAATCCTGAGGTTATTGATGTTACGATCTTCCGAGAAAATACGGAAGACGTTTACAATGGAATTGAATTCGCAGCAGACACCCCTCAAACCTCTCTTTTCTTAGATTGGTTCAAATCCAACTTTCCCAATGAAGCCTCAAAAATCCGTTTCTCCGACTCGGTCGGTATCGGACTTAAGCCTATTTCAAAAAGCGGGAGTGAGCGTTTAATCAGAGCAGCTATGGATTATGCAATTTCCAACAAAAAGCCGATCGTTACCTTTGTTCATAAAGGAAACATCATGAAGTTTACAGAAGGGGCTTTCAGAAATTGGGGATATGAGCTGGTCGACAGAGAATATTCTGATATTGCATATAGCTCCAAACAATACGCGAAAACTCTGCAATCATCTGGTGTATCAGCAGCAGAAATGGAAAAGAAATCAGCCCTAAAGAATGGAAAAATCTGGGTGAACGATGTTATCGCAGATGCAGCGTTTCAAAATCTCTTACTTTATCCTGAAAAATTCAGTGTGATCGCAACAACGAATCTTAATGGAGACTATTTATCAGATGCCCTGGCAGCCCAAGTTGGGGGGATCGGAATTGCTCCGGGAGCAAACATCAACTACCAAACAGGGATCGCAATCTTCGAAGCAACCCACGGGACCGCTCCGGATATCACCGGGAAAAATCTTGCCAATCCTTCTTCTTTGATCCTTTCCTCTGTACTTATGTTGGATTATATTGGGTGGCATGAAGCTGCCAAACTAATT
>CAYSFA010000034.1:20343-20527 GCA_964430025.1 uncultured Anaerolineaceae bacterium
GCTTTGGAAAAAACAATAAAAAAAGGACAATTAACCCACGACCTTGCCCAATTCGTACATGGGGTAACCAGCGTGGGAACCAGCGAATTTGCAGAATTAATAATTAGAAATTTTCCCGAATCAGGAGATTAACATGAACATCGGATTAGAAGAAACCAAATCTCAATTGTTGTGTAAAGATAAA
>CAYSFA010000035.1:0-20304 GCA_964430025.1 uncultured Anaerolineaceae bacterium
ATTGCATCGAGGATATTATGTTTCAACAAACCATCGCAAGAATTCATCTTGATCACATCCAGGCAAATATTGAATCCGTCCGTAAATTAATTGGGCGAGACAAGAAAATCCTCATTCCAGTGAAGGCAAATGCTTATGGCCATGGGGCTATTCCGGTTTCAAAATTAGCAGAAAAAATAGGTGTTGAATGGTTGGGGGTGGCATCCGTTCCGGAAGGTGCACAAATTCGCAATGCAAATATCAATTTACCCATTTTAAAATTCAGCCCTGCTTTTCCGGAAGAAATGGAAGACGCAGTTAAATATAATCTAACGATTACGGTGTGTGACATCGAAAATATTTCCATTCTGGAGAAGACATGCGCGAAGATGGATAAAAAGGTTGATGTCCATCTTAAAGTTGATACCGGTATGGGCCGTATTGGGGTGAAGCCGAATGAAGCTACTAGCTATGCAGATTATATTGAAAACAAATGCCCACATCTTGTTTTGGATGGTATTTATTCACATCTACCGGTGAGCGATGAAGCTGATTTGATGTATACCGAAAATCAAGTTGAAAGATTTAAGTCAGTTGTGGAAGATGTGAATAAAACAATAGGCAGGAAAATCAATATAGCACATTGCTCAAACTCTGGTGGGGTCCTGGCTCATACCTCAAGTTGGATGGACTTGATTCGACCGGGAATTATGATTTATGGGTACTATCCAAGTAATGAGACAACAAAAGCAATTCCCTTGAAATCAGGATTAAGTTTTCTCACAAAAGTTTCCTATATCAAACGAGTTAACGAAGGGACAAGTATAGGGTATGGCCGAACCTGGGTTGCTCCTCAGGATACCTGGATTGGTACGATTCAGGCAGGTTATGCCGATGGTTTTAATCGATTGTTATCCAATAAAGGTCGTGTATTAATTAATGGAAAGTCCTATCCGGTGGTGGGCAGGGTTTGTATGGATCAGACCATGGTAGATCTGGGATCGCAGACAGACGTAAAAGTCGGGGACGAGGTTGTTCTGATCGGCAGAAGTGGTGAGGAAGAAATCAGTTGTTATGAATGGGCGGAGAAATTAAACACCATCCCCTATGAAATCACTTGTCAGATTAGTCCACGGGTTGAACGAGAATATTTGTCTTTAAAATAGAAAATAACTTCTTTTTGGTTTGAAGTTATTCTCTAGAAAATGAAAAAGCTTGATAATTTATTGGACAGAAAATTCCAATGTCTTTTCCAATGTGTCATTCAAATAGAGGTCTACTTTATATGTCCCTGAAGGCCAAGATTGATCGTTTTCCAAATTAAATGTAAATTCATTGTCATTGCCTGTGGTGATTTCATATTCACTAATCAGGTAATTTGGTTCGACTCCCTCGACATCTACCGCGATCCAGACCGCTTTAAGGACAGTATCTTCAGGGGCATTTTTAACCTTAACAATACTATAAAAAGTTTGGTCGGTTGAAAAAGTTGAAGTATTTCCACTTCCGTCGCTGTTGAAAGTCAGGTAAGCATCCGAAATATTGGCTGTACTAACACTTGCCTGACAAGCCAGTATAGAAAGCATGAGAACAAAGAAAACGACAACAATTTTGATTCTACTTTTTGACATTATGACCTCTTATAAAATAAAGAATGATTGAAAAACCAAATCTTCTTGTGGTCAAAACCGCAATAAATAAAGAGGAATTGAGTTCAAGTTAAATGGGTTTCATGCTAGTAAGAATATATGATCATAACCTCATACAAAAGAAATTGTATAACCAATCCAATTTGATTTAGAATGAAATCAATACAGTCATCAATGGATGAATTTCCTTGCTTGAAAGGCCAAATGATGTCTCAGGATATGCGGAAATATGCATCTCAAACAAAGGTCCAATTAATAATCGGAGCAATTATCCTGTTTTTTGTAGTTGGCCTAGGATTGATTGCTATCATTTATGGTCTGAATGCAGCATTATTGGGCTTTGTGTGTTTAATTGGCGCACTTTTACCCATTGGGGCGATTGTGTTGCTGCTCGGTGGTCTGGATGTTCTTGTCAGAAGAATCAACAAGTGATTCTTCTGACTAAAATTTGATTAATTAAGTTCAATGATTAAATATGGAGCAAGATTTCCTGATTCTTTGCTAGCCAGACTAATAGCAGTTCCTCCGGGAGTACCTAATCCTACACTGTAATCTCCTTCCCCTGTTATGTAATTGGTGATGTCAAAGCTAATCCAATTATTTGCGGAAACTGAAGGTGTAGATGCAATCTCATTCACGAACAATGGGGCGTTAGTATAATTTATTGAGTTTTCAGCCCATTGATTGTCAGATACTGAATGAACTTTCATTCCCGCACCGGAAGCACTGTTCGCATAAACCATTAGTTGAACACTCGAGATTGATCTTCCATACAGCCCCTCAATAAAAAACTTCAAATAACTATTTAGGAAGGGAGAGCCGTCAACGCGCATAGTGTTTGCAGAACCATAATTGGAATTTGGTGAACTTTCATTTACATAAGAATCAGCATTAGTGATCACAACTACAGATGAAGGGAGATCTGGTGTTGTAACTGACACCGGTTGGCTAATTCCAGAAAAATTACCTGCCTGATCATACGCTTCGATTGTATAGTTATAAGTTGTGTTTGGTGACAAATTTGAATTTTGGTACGATAAATTGGAAGATGATAAATCAACGATAGATGAACCATCTTGATAAAGTACATATCCAACAACACCAACATTGTCACTTGAAGCAATCCAACTTAGGTCAACTTGAGTTGGACTTACAGCGGTCGCTGTCAGACCAGAGGGAATCGATGGTGGTTCTGAATCAACAAATGTGACCGTGACCGGTATAGGTAAGGATGTTGGTGAATGATTTCCAACTACATCAAAGGCGTCAATTGAATAATAGTATGTTTGACCGGCAGTTACAGAATAATCACTTAATGATAATGTTCCACCATCAACCACCGAAAGGATTACCCCGTCACGATATAGGGTGTAACCTGCAACACCGATGTTATCAGAGGAAGGACTCCAACTGATATTGACATGGGTAGGACCATTATCTTCAAGGATTAAGTTCTCTGGGGTTGTTGGAGGTTCATTTTCAGGTGTTACAACAATTACCTCATTGGATGTGGTGGAATGATTGTCTTGTCCATCAAAGGCATCTACCGTGTAAGTATGACTACTTGAAGAGGAGAAGTTTAAGTCACTATAACTTAACTCCGATCCGGAAACTGAGGAAATTGAAACACCATCACGATAAATGGTATAACCTGTCACTTCAACATTATCAGAAGAGGATGACCAACTTAAGTCGATTTGTGTTGGATTCACAAGCGTCGCAGTCAAATTAGAAGGAGCAGAAGGTGCTTCTGTATCAGGTGTAAATGATTGCAATTCCACCAGCAAATAAGGAGAGTATTGATTATATTCACGACTTCTCAAATTGATTGCTGTCGTTCCAGGTGTAGATATACCCAGACTAAATTCACCTTCGCCTGTGATGTAAGAGGTGACATCAACTGATAACCAGACTTGAGAATTCCCTGAAGAAACAGACCCAATTTTGCTTCCTAAAGAAGGAGCATTTTGATAGTTGATAGTGTTTTCCTGCCAATTGTTGTTATTCACACTCCAAATATCCAGTCCTTTATTCGTTTTGGTAGAAGCGAAAACGAACAGCTCCGCTTTAGAAATTAATTTACCTCCTAAATTGTTTACATTGAATTTCAAAAAGCTGTGAAGATCAGGAGATCCATCCAAACGAAGTAAAGTAACAGACCCGTAATTTGTATTTATGCTTTCTTGGTTAACGTATGAGTCAGCCGAAGGTAACAAAGTCATTTCATTCGGGAGGTCTGGTGTGAGAACACTTACACCAGAAGAAACACTTGAATAATTACCTGCCTGGTCATAAGCATCTACCGAATATACGTATTCTGTACTTGGTTCTACACTTGCATCCTCAAAAGAAGTAACAGACCCTGAAACAACTTGTAAAGGTGCACCATCTCTATAAATGGTGTATCCTGTAACACCCACATCATCCATTGATTGACTCCAGTTCAGAGCAACAAGATTTGAATTAACGGGTTGAGCTGATAAATCCGTTGGTACAGATGGTGGAGTTACATCAGGAACATTTTCCTGCAACTCCAGAACTAAATAAGGGGAAAATGAAGCATTTTCTCTACTGGCTAAGTTAACATTGGTCGAAGAAGTTGTATTCAAGCCGAAAGTAACCTCACTTGATGTTGTTAAGTATGAAGAAACATCAAATACAGCCCACGCACCTGAACTTACAGCGGTTGTGGAGGTAATGAGGTTGCCAAAAACAGGAGAGTTATTGTAATTGATCGAGTATTCTCCCCAGTTACTATCTGACACCTCAAATAATTGAAATCCTTTACTCGCGTTTGAATTGGCATGAACAAACAATTGAGCATTGGTGATAGATTTATTACCTAAATCAGGGATCAAGAATTTTAAATATGCATGAATATCTGGTGAAGCATCAACTTTTAAAGTAGTTGCAGATCCGTAATTTGATGTTGATTTACTCGCATCCACGTACGAATCAGCAGAAGGAACTAAAGTCAATGCTTGGGGTAAATCAGGAATATTTATATTGATCGGTGCTGATAATGGTGAGTGATTTCCAGCATTATCAAATGCATCTATTGTGTAATTGGTTGAAGTCCCTTGCGTCACTGTTGTGTCCAAATATGAAAGATCTGAACCCGAAAGAGAAGTTAAGAGCACATCATCACGATAGAGTGTATAACCTGTAACACCAATATCATCAGAAGATGGTGACCAACTTAGCGTTACTGAACCGGATTCATTTACGGTTCCTGAAAAATCAGACGGAGTTGTTGGGGGAGTCTGATCTGGAATATCAGATAGTAAATCTATGATGAGATACGGAGCGGTATTCCCGGATTCGCGACTCGCAAGAGCCATTGCGGAAGAACTGGAGGTGTCTAATCCGAAACTATAAACTCCCTCACCGGTAATAAAGGAAGATACATCTAGATCCAACCAACCACCATTGGTGATCGGCCCGGATGTTGTAATAATACTTCCTAATTGAGGAGCATTATTGTAATTCATTGAATTTTCACTCCAGGAGTTATCATTCACCTGGAGAACTCGGAAACCGATGCTGGAATTTGTATTTGATAACAGTTGAAGACGGGCAGATGAAATCTGTTTTCCGGCTAATCCACCCACGTTAAATGATAAATAGCTATGGATATCAGGGCTGCCATCCATTCTTATTGTTGTGTTAGTACCATAATTTGCTGTAACATTCACCGATGATACATAGGTGTCGGCTACAACTTCAAAAAGTAGAGTTCCTGGTAAAGATGGAGTAGTAACTGAAACTGATTCGCTTTGCCCGGAGTGGTTACCTGCCAGATCATAAGCTTCAACTGAAAAACTATACGTATTCTCTGGAAGTAAGTTGGAATCGATGAATGTGGTTACACCTGCGCCAGTGTTTCCTATTTCTTCTCCATTGCGGAATACGGTGTAGCCTGCAACACCAGTGTTATCACTTGAACTACTCCAACTAATTTCAGCTGACGTTGCACTTAGAGCATTTACGCTTACATTACCTGGAATTGTTGGTGCAGAGGTATCGGGGTTTTCAATATTACAGGGGATTACACCAGTATCAAGAACTTGGCCTGCTATATTCACGTAACTGAAATTAGCTCCATATGTGTTCAAAGCGAGCATCAATACACCCAGGGCACCTGGATTTGCATCAGAAGCGAAAGCTACTCTATCATCTGACTTTGAAATTGTTTGAACACCATGTCCGCTTGCCCCGGCTACGAATTGTGTGACTCCATTGGGATCTGGTTGGCCATTAATGCCCAAAGGAGACCAACGCTGGTAGGTATGATCATGACCTGTCAAAACCATTTCAACACCAGCTTGTACCAATAAATTCCAGATATCCATTAATTCCGTGGTGGAAGAGGGTGGTCCGATATTGAATAAAGGATGATGATAATAAACAACTGTACACTTATCACTATTTGCATCAAGATCAGATTGAAGCCATTGATATTGTGCTGATCCTGGTGAAACCGGCGAATAAGCGTAATTTGAATTTAATGCGATGAAATGCCAACCACCGGCATCATAACTATAATAATCGGGTACATTATCCCAATAATCAAAATAACCTGGAGCGACCCCATTTTCATATTCATGATTCCCAACAATAGGGTTGGTAATCGATTTGAATTGGCCAAAAAAGGTTTGTTCATTGCCATACCAATTCAAGAATTCGGTGTATGTGCCTTTGTTGTACACATCACCCAAATATAAAAACATATCCGGATCCAGATTATTGATTAAGTTAGTCACATTGGCTGCATTCGTAATTCCACTAGCTCCGTCTCCTCCAGCTGCCACCATAAAAGGTTCACCGTTGGGATTAGGCGGGCTTGTAAAGGGCTGAAATGTATTCGTATTGATAGGGGCGGTCGCATTTCCATTATTAAAGAAAACTGTAACATTTCCCATTTGAAATACTTTGCCATCACGCATAACTACTTCGACGGAGAGGACATAGGATCCATCCGCAAATTTTTGTGTGGGCAGGAGAAATGTATATTCATTTTCAAAATCTGTTAATAAATATTCATTATTCAAATGAAACAACATGCGTTGGATGCCGGGTGAGGACCCACTGGTTGAAAAGGATGCTGAAACAACGACATCTCCACTGAGAGTGCTTCCATGTGTGGGTGATGATATACAAATTTCAATACTATAGTTCCCCGACGATGGAGAACCAATAGCACATTCCTCACCTGCTGCTGTAACTTTTTGTTCCGGTCTAAGAATAGGTGAAATAAGGATAAAAAGGATCAAACTTAAAGTGACGATAATTTTATATGATTTCATGATTCACCTCATTTACAAACAAAATTCCAAAATAATCATCTAAAAAATTCATACTCTTCGACGAATTATTACGATTATGGAAGCTAAAAATAATACGGTTATTCCCGCCAATGCTAATTGCCGGGTTCCAAATACAACTTCTGGAAATATTTTTTCTGGTTCACTAGAGTCAAATTCACCAATATCAGGAACTGGCAATTGATTAATGTTGCTAAGAACTTCCAAATATTTTGAATTGAAATTTTCAGATGGCTCAATATGTGAATTTTCACTAAATTCATTCCAACTGATGATCCCAATCGCATCTGGTGAGGAAGCCATAGCCGTGTTGAATTGGGTGATTAAAGTATCGCCGCCTTTTCTTTCAACTACTGTGGTTCCACCGATTAAACGAGCATCAAAACCTGGAGCAGATGGGGCAATCCATAAACCGCCATTTTCATGAATTTTTGCGCTCATAGTACTAAGTTTTTCAAGATAACCAGGATAGGTATCTGGATTAACAGAGGACCAATAATATGCGTTTCCATCAATAAAATTCTTGATATCATCGTAACGATTAATGTTTCTTTCGGATGCGAGAATGTAAAGCATATTACGTCGGCCTGTAGTTACCTGACTAATTTCTTCGTCGCTAAACATCCATGTACCAGACCAAATTACAACTGGTTTTGAAAAAAGCGAGAATGATGGCCTCCAAGCGAATTCTTCTATAAAAAATGTCAAATCATTTGCGATTCTTGAAATTGGTAATGGATCTCTGTCAAAATCCAATCCCTGGTAAATCACAACCAACTTAAAATCTTCTTCCTCTGAAATGTCAGCGAGCATTTCCAATCGCCGATTAAGTAAATCAGTACTCTTCCAACTTACGATAAAACCATCAATACCTGCCGCCTTTGCCCATTGCACGTGCTGTCGCATCACTTTTTCATCATCACTGGAATAACGACCCAGCAAGGGATAATCAGTCTTAGCGCGATTCCATGATCCGGTATCAAACCATATATAGTAGTACGCAAGGATAGGGATTGGTTGTGTTGAAATTTGTCCTTTTGTTGTGTTTTTTACAAAAGTCGCAGACATTAAAACACTCAAAAAAATGATTAAAACAATCCTCGAAAATAATCTTTTCATATTGATTTTATTTCGCCCCTTTCGTTCTTCGGTTCGGCACCTTACTTATCAATGAAGGATCGATAAGGGGCAGTTGATTAGATTTATTTTGAGAATTATTTTTCTTTTTAATTTTCGTGTTGGTTGAATTTGGAATTGACTCAAAATCAACTTCATTGTTTGATAATCCTGGATATTTAGAGACTACCTTTTCAAATGAATTTTTTACTGTGTTGACAGATGATTTTATAATCCATGGGCGACCATACAAGAGTAAACCAAGCACAAAAATAAATCCTAATACGCCAAAAACAGTTATATCAAGGTAAGTGATCACCTTCATATTTACATTTTGATCTCTGGAAAGAGAAACTGGAATTCGATTATCAATACCTTTGACCCCGGAAATCCTCATAAAGTACGTGCCACGTGCTAAAGAGTCAATTTTTACAGAACCTTGATCGTCTAATGGGAATTCCTCTATCCTACCATCAGGAAATTCTAATAAAAGTGATTCTCCTATTGGCGTGCCAAAAAGTCCATCTTTGGCATTTACTTGTAATGAATAAAGGATCAATTCAATTGTTAAATTTCCACCAGCTGATGTGTAAAAACGTTGTTGTGATTGATTTACAACATTCGAACCATCAACGATCACATTGAGGATTGAATAATACAATTTTGTTTCTTCTAATCCTGTTAATCTACGTGCGGTTCTACTGGCAGGAAACCATCTAGGTTCACCATCATTCAAAACAAAAACATCGCCTTGAAGACTGCGTATGGTAAATTCAGTTACTCTGGATGGGTCAACTTCTTCTCCATCTAAATCAACAAAATCCATACTAAATATTTGAAATACATTCAAACCAACCTGGATGACTTTATTGGTTGGGACCTTTATGTCTTGATATGGTTTATATATCTCTTCAGTCCAGCGGCCTAATTCAATTCTTTGGCTAGGGTGTTCGTATTCATCAGCCAGAACGGTCAGGCGATACGTACCATATTTATTTATTTCAATGGTTGCTAGCCCTTCATCATTTGTATAAAATTTTCTTCCATCCAACATGAATCCAACATCAGGAATAAATGGTGTTACCTGTACCTTTACTTTCGTGGGGAGAATACTCAGAAATACCGAAGGAGTCTCTTTGTCGAATAAATTTTCACGACTATGGCTGGCTGTTATTTTGTGTATTCCAGCATCAAGAGGTTGTCTAAATTCACGAGAAAATTCACCTTTAGAATCTGAAGGTGTTTGACCAAGATATTCCCCATCTATTGAAAAGAAAATTGATTTATCAGCTAAAGGATTTCCATTTATATCCTCAATAATGCCACTCAATGTAAAAGATTGCCCCATATCTATTGGAAGTAACTCATCAAATGTAACCAAACTCGATTGTATGGTTTGCGCATGATTGGTGGCAGACACATTTATTACCCTCAAACTGGTAAGAGTTAGCGCAAGAAAACTGGCAATATACAATCGTCGAAGAACTGTTTTTATCATTGATCTACCTTTGCTGACTCTTTTATTGTTTTTTTCCGGTTCAAATAACCAGTAAATACTCCAGCAACAATGAAAGCCAACAGTACTCCACCATAAGTTATATAAATGACAGAAGTCGGGTTCTTGACCTCTTCATCTCCTGATACGTTTCTTTCCGTGCCAATATATTCAGCCTGGCGAGGTGGTTGTGTGAAATCGAAAGCTGAAGTAAGGTCATTTGCGTTTGCATCGCGTTCCGCGAGAGGAGGAATTCCCCAATTGACACCAATAAACTTTAATATGGAAGTGAAATCCAATTCCGTGCTATCAATTAATCCTTTTTTGGCATAGGGGCTGACCATGATCGCTGGAACACGTGGACCATAACCGTCTTTATCAACTTGTGGTGGATACACATGATCATACCAACCACCCCAGTCATCGTAGGTGAGTAAGAAAGCAGAGGAACTCCATGCTTCAGAACGCATTAGTTCTTGAATCAGGTTTCTAACGAATCTTTCACCAGCTCTTGGATGTTGTGGTGGGTGCTCGCTAGCTCCGGATGGAACAATGTAAGCAACAGAAGGTAAATCATTATTGCGTAAGTCTATGTAATATTGATCCAGGTGAACAATATGACTCGATAATTTTGGATCATCCAAAAAGCGATCAAAGTAGAGAAGGGGAACCCAAATCACTTGGGAAGCTCGATTCCCGGCAGATTCGATTGTGCGATAATTTATGGATGGATCATAATTCTGAACATAAAATTTCCAGGTGATTCCATTTTCTTCTAATTTATCGAAAATTGTAGGAACGTCCGCAAGTTTTTCATGGAGTTCTTGTTCTTCACCAGGAGGAGGAGCTTTTCCAGTAATCCAGAATATGTGATTTGTTAAGCTTCCTTCTTTTGCTGAACTGAAAAAGTTATCGAAAAGTACATAATTGTCTGCCAGATTCCAGTAATATGGTATATCACGATCATCATAATAACCCATAGCGATGCGCCCATCCTGGTTTCTTCGATTTAAGGCAGCAACAAAACCATCCATTTTTCCATCGTTTACCTGTTCCATAAAGGTGGCTTGGTTGTGACTAATGTCGGTAATTGTGTTATCCCCAATATGCCATGGCTCAATATATTCAGTGTTAGGATCTTCGGGGTCTACAGGCATTTTTACACCAGCAGGAAATCCGTTTGCTCCGGGGTATGTTCCGAAATAATTATCAAAACTATGGTTTTCCTGCATAATAATGACGAAATGTTTAATAGGTGTCGCTGTTTCCAACTCTTGTGGATCAGTGTCAGCCTGAACAGGTTTTACTGAAAAACCATTTATCAAAAATGAAATGACGACAATTAGCAATAATGCCTTCTTCATGGATGAACCTCGTAAATAATAATGATTGGTTGAACGATTGTATTTCCTTCAGAATCCTTTGTTGTTATAGATTCGGTATGAACTGCTCTTCCGTTATATAACCTCACGTAACCCATCAACTTTTCTGAAAAAAAGTTTGATCTGGATGTTGAAAATGAATCCCAAATGATATATTGGATTTCGGATTGTCGAATTCGAGCATCCGGATTATTGATTGGTGTATAAGAAGGATTTCTATGTAATGGGTTAGGGCTAACCGAAAGACCATATGCTTGTCTTTGTCCATAAAATTTAATTATGTTTGCCATCGATGGCCCGATTGTCATAAACGTTGAATTTAGTGGAGCGTGTTCATTAATCCATTCTCCAGCTTCCCTGCCGCCAGGAACTCCACCAGTTCCAGCCAGAAATCTGGTTGATATCTCTGGTTGAATTCTCCACCAACTGGTTGTAAATAAGGTGACAACAATCAAACCAACTACTATTGAGGAGAAAAGCTTAAAGTTTGCGACGTTTCGAAACAAGGATAACGGTTTTAATTCGAAAGATTGTCGGTCAATCAAACCCAAAAACCTACCTGCGAGAACAGCGATGGGTGGTGCAATTGGAAGGAGATATTGGAATCCTTTTACAGGCCAAATTTGAAAAAATGTCAGAGGAATAAGTATCCAACACAAGAGAATCTTTTCTTTCCAGGATCGATTACGCCATAGGAAAAAAATACCGAGAAATGCAGCTAATATTACTAAAATCCCGATAACTTGAGGTACATTTGAAATATAAAAAGACCCATCATGGTTAGGACGTCTGAAAAGTTGCCATGCTAAATAATTGCGTCCCGTTGTTGAACTTCCTCCGAGTGAAATTGATAATGGAAAGGGTAAAATCACGATTACCCAAAGAATTATTGAAATGATGATGTCTCGTATTCGAACTTTAATTTCTGGGGACAAGGCTAAGAAACTATAAATCGCACCCATCAAAATGATGCTAGTTTCTTTTGCTAAAAACGTAAATCCCATGCTGGCACCGGCTAAATAAAGCCAGGTTGATTTCTGGGAAATACTAAATTTTGCAATTAAATAAAGCGAAAGCGTCGCAAAGAACACCATCGGACCATCAAGAAGCACCTGCCTTGATACAAGAACATGATATGGCATGAGCGCCATTATCAGGGCTGAAATTGCACCGGGCACCTTTCCGTATAATAGTTTCCCGATTTGGTAAGTCAGAAAAATCGTTCCTAAGCTTATGGCGACAGCGAATAGACGACCAGCCACATCACTAAAATGAAATTGATAAACAAATGAAAGCAGAACTTGAAATAATAATGGATGTGCTCTGAAAATTGGAAAAATGTCTTTTAAGATAGGCACACCAGCAATCGCAGCAGCTTGACCTGAATATACTGCTTCATCAGTGTTATATCCCATCGCATTTATTTGCCAAACTCGAAGAAAAATACCAACCAAGAATGCAACGAGTAATAAAATCCTAGTTAATAATGCTTCATCTACCTCCACCAGGACTTTTAAGATAGGTTTTCCTTTGATAAATCTATTTTGTACGGTCAATTCTGTCATCATGCTCCATATTTGTCTTTTATCCTTTTTTATCAAAAATTCCTGGTTGGCCAGGATTTGACTTTCTCTTCCTGTCTTAATCAAGACAGGAAGAGAAATAAGGAACCAAGTAGATGAAAATTAGTTATGCACTAGCCATTCCACGGTTTCGAGTAAATGAGGGGGTTGGTGAATCACAAGGGCAATCATTCGCAACTTGTTCATCCACAAATGGTGGAATGCGACACCACCAATCCATATTTTCCGATTTAATCAATGTTGTTGGTAATGAACCAAAGGCTTGGCGAATAATGTCGTGTTCTTTATCCCTTAAGTCAAATCCTTCATTGCTATATAAGAACTCTTTCAAATTATCATATGGGGGAAAACCATAAGCGTCTTCACAATTTTTGAAAAGAATATCAATTGCTTCGGAGGTATCCATAGGTTGATTTTCTCCTTTGCCGCGTTCTATGATGAACATTCCAGCAAGTTTGCCACTATTTGCTAATTTAGCCTTTGGAATCAGTTTCTGCACATAATATTTAGGTGGAGGAACAATAGCTTGAACTAAGAGATTTATGGTAGCGGCAGGTAATTTTGATTTACTGATTAAGAATGCTGCTTTTCTTCCTTCTCTGGAGTGGATCCTGCTTTGGAAAGGCAAAATCAATTTTTCTTTAAAACTCAACGATTTACTATTGACTGCCCTTAATGTGTGAAAACTGATCGTCATAGGTTTGGGATAGGTCAAAGCGACACCATCTGGGGACACAAGAGTCATGTCATCAGAAAGGAATGATGCTCGGTCGCTATCACGTCGTTGATGAGATAGTATTTTTAATAACGTTGTGGTTTTTCCAGTATCCGTCCTGGCTGTGATCATATAAGCATCGTTTCCGAATGCAATGGTGGCACAATGAACCAACGCGTACCCTTTTTTCACAAATGTCCACCGTAATATTGGTTCAACGATATTTGTGTATAAGACATGGGGTGAGTATTTTAATGTGGATGAAGCTAATACCTCCACATCCTGACCCTTCATCTCGATACCCACTTCAAATCCGAGATGACCAAATATTTCCTTATAATGCATATAGTGTTCAGAATTATGGTTGGTAGCTGTAAATTCGTGACCTTTTCCAAATTTAATGTTTATGGTTGGGTGTTGGATTTCTTCATTGACCATGAAGGGTTCCAATTCGGGCAATTTTCCTTCAGAGACAATGGTGACAATACCATGAATGTTGTAAGAGAAATTATTATTCATAAGAGACATTCCTTCCTTGGTTCTCGTTCTGGATGGATCAATGAACGAATTTTGATTTTTCCAAATAAATTTTTCGGCGAATAAGAACCGTAATACTGTAAGAACAGCTAGTGAGATAAGATTTGAATAAACATAAAATACTCCGATAGCTTCGGTGAGAAGATAAATAATTGGAGTACGTAGAACCAAAGCGAGAATGTTCATTAATAAAAACATGCCCAAACGATAACCAACTCCGCGAGAACGACGTTCTGATTTATAAACAAGAGTTTCCGTGAATGTAAAATTCCATAGGGAGGAGACAAGCGTCGCAAACAGGGTTGAATATAAATAATAGATTTCAACTTGTTCCGTGATGAGGTAAAGAGCAATGGAATTTACCAGAACCCCACTTAGACCGACCAAAGCAAAGCCCATAAATCGCATCAAACCTTTACCAAACTTTAAAGTCCATAAAAGATTGAGGTATTTCCAAACTTCAGCGGCTGAGGCCTTGCTTTCCCCTGATAGACGTTCACCAAATTCAAAGGGGACTTCTTCTTTGATTAGGTTTGGGTTTCTTACCAGGATGTCCAATAAAATCTTAAAACCATTAGGTTTGAGCGAATCTAAATCAATAGCTTTAATACGTAAAAGAAAAAAACCTGTTAGAGGATCGCTAACACCACGTAATTGTTTTGGAAAGAAGATCCTTGCCGTAAGGTCCAAACAACGAGATATAAAATCCCGTAATATACTCAATCCTGCAACCTGGCTTTCCTGTGAGCGCCGGGTAGCAACAACCATATCGGCTTTATTCTCCACAGCTTTTTGTAATAAAACAGGTACTAATTCAGGTGGGTGTTGTAAATCACCATCCATAACACAGGCATAATCTGAATTAGCTTTTCTTAACCCTGCTATTACTGCTCCACCTAATCCACCGGTACGTTCTTTAGGCAATCTGTGAATTAGTTTTACATGAAGGCCAGGAAAATCATTTACCGCATTTTCTACGACTTGTGGTGTTTCGTCTGTTGAATCATCAACAAAAATTACTTCGACAGATCGTCCATGGAAGGCGTTTTCTAAGCACTGCAGCAATTTGATAACATTTCCAGCCTCGTTTCGAGTTGGGACTATGATGGATAATTCGAGTATCTCTTCAGAACCAATTAAATAATTTAAATTCGTATCCGCCGGTCTAATTAAATCCATATTTAACCTGCAATTCTCTATTTGATGGGTGTTCAAATAAACTTCAAAGTTCTGACTAAAACTTATTTGGTTGTTTTGCTCAAATTCCTCCCAAGCATAATTGTTGGTCGAAATTACTAATTGACAATTATGATAATTTTTATCTAAATTGTCAAGTATTGAATAGAGGTTAAATAAGGAAAAATTTGAAATTAATCCAAAAAGGTTCTTTTAGAAACAATTAAGAAAATTATGCTGGCTAATTCGGACGTAAAATTCATATTAATAATCTATTATTGTTTCTTTAATTAAAAAAATGAAGATATATTGTATAAGGTTAAAAATATGATTCTGAGCTAGATCAGATCGATTTCTATTTTCTAAGCCTAAAATCTCAGAATAAATAATAACAAACTCAAATATTCAAAATAGAATTAGTAGAATAAATATTTGTAGAAAAGAATAAAAATTTTTAAATTGACAACCTATATTCGAATTGCTACAATTTCAAACACAAAACTTGTTTTATTGATTTAGGAATCACTATCCAATTACCCCAAACTTTTATGGTTTCTACATCAATATGCAATATGAATACAGAATAAGTTTGGAAAAACTACAGCTAGCGAAAGGAAAAGAACATGAGCAACGTACGAGTTCTCGTTGGTACCAGAAAAGGGGCATTTATCTGCACTTCAGATTCGAGTCGCGATAAATGGGAGATTCAAGGCCCATTAATGCCTGGTTTGGAGATATATCATATGAAGGGTTCTCCAGTAAACCCGCAAAGGATCTACGCATCCCAAGCTAGTGATTGGTTTGGTCAAGTAAATCATCGATCCGATGATGGTGGGAAAACCTGGGAAACAATTGGTAACAAATTTGATTATTTAGGGAATGTAGGAACTCACCAGGATTATAGCGCAAACCAAATTCCATGGAAATTTAGGCGGATTTGGGTGTTTGAACCCTCCCCTGTCGACGTTGACACAGTTTATGCAGGAGCTGAGGACGCAGCATTATTCAAATCAACTGATGCAGGAGTTACCTGGGAAGAATTACCAGGTTTACGTGATGTTCACCCTGAACTGTGGGCACCAGGGGCAGGAGGTATGGGATTACATACCATTTTGATCAATCCAAACAATCCGGACCAAATTTTTATTGCGATTTCAGCAGCAGGCGTCTTTCGTACAAGAGATGGTGGTAAAACCTGGCAGGGAATCAACCATGGTTTGAAATCAGACTATGAATTGCCAAATCCAGATGCAGAGGTTGGTCATTGTGTTCATAATATCGCAATGCACCCATCAAACCCACACACTCTTTTCATGCAAAAACATTGGGACGTAATGCGAACAGATAATATGGGAGATGATTGGTACGAGATCAGTGATAATCTGCCATCCGATTTTGGTTTTCCTATCGCGGTACATGCTCATGAACCACAGACAATCTATGTGGTTCCTATTAAAAGTGATCTTGAACATTTTCCTCCTGATGGAAAGTTACGAGTATATCGTAGTAGGACAGGCGGAAATCAATGGGAAGAGCTATCACATGGTCTCCCTGAGAAAGATTGTTACGTGAATGTGTTAAGAAGCGCAATGGCGGTAGATACTTTAGACTCATGCGGTATTTATTTTGGAACCACCGGTGGGCAGTTATATGTATCACCAGATTCTGGAGATCATTGGTTAACAATCGCACAGAATTTACCTCAAATATTATCTGTCGAGGTGCAAACACTAAAATGATCCGTGTAATTCTTCCGACGTACCTGCAAAGATTAGCCAATGTTGAGAGAGAAATTAAATTCGAAACCAGTGGGAATAATAATATTTCTTCGATAATCGATTTGTTAGAGGAACGGTATCCCATGTTAAAAGGAACGATCAGAGATCATTACACAGGCGAACGTAGAGAATACTTGAGATTTTTTGCGTGTGGTAGTGATTTGTCGAATAATTCTCTTTGGGAATCCCTCCCTCAGGAAGTTTTGCAAGGGAAAGAGCCATTTCGAATCGTTGGCGCAATGTCCGGAGGATAAAACAATCGGGATTTTTGTAAATACTCCTTGTTGTAAAGGCAACAAGGAGTATCCATTTTTTGGCATGGTATAATGACAACCCCAATAGCGTGTATTGCTGCCATCAAAATTGATATTGGGGTTAATGACCTGGTTTTTATGTAATCATGAAGAAATGATTACTTATTTCCAGACTGGAGTTTGAAGATTATTATGCTTAGTTCTCTATCATATTCGTCAAAAATAATTGAAGAACATAAAAGTATGGCAACCTGACCAGGCATCTAGGAGATAGTTTTGTGGAATTAGATAATTCCATGCAAATGGATAAATTTTCTGAAATTATCATCGTTTCTAATCGTGGACCGATAACAATTTCCAGAAATCAAGAAGGGGAAACAATTTTCAAGAGAGGAAGTGGGGGATTGGTTACTGCGTTAACAGGTCTAGCTCATATTTCTAAGTTGACCTGGGTTGCCTGTGCGATGAGCGATGAGGATGCAATTTGGAAACACGGGGAGATATGTGTTGAGAATGATGATTGTAATCTGGAAGTTTATTTCATTAATCCAACTTCAGAGGCTTATGAAGGATATTACAACCAGATCTCCAATCCTTTGTTATGGTTCTTACAACATTCGATGTGGGATATCCCGCGAGCACCTGTTATAGACCAACAAACCTGGAAGGCATGGGATGATGGATACCAGGTTGTTAATCGACAATTTGCTAAGGAGATATCTTACCTTATAAAGAAAAAGAAAAAGCCGGTCCTCATCATGCTGCAGGATTATCACTTATATTTAGCTGCAAGATATCTGAAAAAATATCTACGGGGGCAGGATATAACCATTTCTATGTTCGTGCATATCCCCTGGCCAGGACCGGAATACTGGGGGATTTTGCCTGCCAGAATGCGGGAGGAGATCCTGGATGGATTAGCTGCTGTTGATGTAATTGGTTTTCAAACATTTGAGGACAGTCTGAATTTCATTCGTACTTGTGAAAATTTCTTACCCAAGGCGCAGGTTCATTACAAAAACCGGAGAGTTTCATACCATAGTCATAATACCTTTGTTCAAGATTTTCCGATCTCCATTGATGTAAAAGCACTTATTGAAACCTCTCAATCGGATGAGGTCATCAATTATCAGAAGGAAATTGAATCCCAGGTGAATGATAAGAAAATGATCTTGAGGGTAGACCGATTAGAACCCAGCAAGAATATTCTGCGGGGTTTCCAGGCCTATGAAACCTTGTTAGAGGCTCATCCTGAATACCATGGAAAAATCGTATTTAATGCATTTTTGATCCCTTCAAGAATTGGTGTGGAGGAATACAAAACCTATCTTGATGAAATCATGGTTTCTGTGGGTAGAATAAATGCTCATTTTGGCAGTAGTGATTGGGAACCAGTCCGACTGTTAGTTGGTGAAAATTACCCAAGAGCTATAGCATCTATGAAGTTATATGATGTGTTGTTGGTTAATTCAATCGCTGATGGAATGAACCTGGTGGCAAAAGAAGGACCAATTGTGAATCAAAGAGATGGTGTTTTAATTTTGTCAGAACGGGCAGGGGCGAGACAACAATTATCAAAAGGATCGTTGGTAGTTTCCCCCGTTGACATTTATGAAACCTACAAGGCATTATACTTTGCACTTGAAATGCCACAAGAAGAACGAAAAACAAGGGTTAAAATTCTAAGAGATTTGGTTGAAAAAGAAGATATTAATTTTTGGCTGACTTCACAATTGGAATATCTGAACAAGGTTTCCAAGAAATGATTAGTGAAAAGGGTATAGGGAAGAACGAAAATAATTATGAAAATTAGTTTGCCTTTAGCAGAAATATTGTCAAAATCGAATGCAGAAAAAGCATTTCTGTTTTTTGATTATGACGGTACATTAGCTGAATTTGCTCCCAATCCGGACATTGTCCTTCCAGATGAAAATCTTATTGAGTTATTACAGAAATTGCGGGGCCATCCAAGAGTTGAACTTGCCATTGTAAGTGGTAGAAGACTCGGACATATTCGAGAATTGGTGCCTTTGGAAGGGGTGTGGCTTGCTGGTAGTTATGGTGTTGAATTAATTGACCCGTATGGTAAGGAAATTGATTTATTAAATTTTGATGAACTACACCCACGATTAGAAAAAGTCAAACAGGATTGGGAATCCTTGGTGCAAGATCGAAATGGGTTTTATCTGGAAGATAAAGGTTGGTCAATTGCTATTCATGGCAATGGTAGCGATCAGAAAGCAGTCGATTACGTGATAAAACAAGCCAACAAAATAAATGTTCCGGAGGGGTTTGTCTTGCGGGAGGATGGCAATTTCATTGAATTATGCCCCCCTGAAGCAGATAAAGGGAGAGCAGTAAAGTTCATTTTGAATCAAAAGAAAAAAGATAAATATGTTCCAATTTTCCTGGGGGATAATGTATGTGATGAAAGTGGATTTGAAGCAGTAAATGAGATGGGTGGGACAGGAATCCTGATTGCCCAAACCCCAAGAGTATCAAAAGCTGATTACCTTCTCGCAGACCCGAAGTCTGTACGCGAATGGTTGGGAGATTTTGTAAACACTAATATTTCCTGGAGGGAATTAGACGAGAAATTCTATTCTGTCGCCCGTGAGAATCAAAAAGAATGGACTACGATTCTTCAAAGTTAAAATAATATCCAACACCAGCTACAGTTTCAATGAGAGGATGTTCATCTATTGCGTCCTTAAGTTTTTTCCTGAGACGATGCACCAGTTGCCGTAACATTTCTTTATTTCCATTCTCATCCCCCCAAATACAATTAATTAATGTCTGACTTGTAACTACTTGACCGGTGTAGCACATCACGCAATGGATAAAACGGCATTCCGATTCAGAGAGTTCAATAGGTTTCTTCTCAGGTATCGAAATTGTTTTGGTAGTTAAATCCAGGTAAATTGCCCCAACTTCATAATGGTCTACATTCGCATGCGAACATGATCTTCGGAGAACTGCTTCCACTCTTGCTAGCAATTGGCGAGGGCTGAAAGGTTTGGTAATATAATCATCCGCCCCAAGATCTAACCCATGTATGATGTCCTCTTCGTCACTTCTCACTGTAAGAAAGATAATCGGAATATCATTTTGTCTCCGGATGGTTTCACATACACTGAAACCATCCGGAGTAGGTATATTTACATCCATAACCATGAGGTCAGGGTTTTCTTCCTCATAGAGTTGAAGAGCGTCACTTCCAGAATAGGCTTGAACTACTTCATACCCTTCATGTATGAATGTAAAAGCTAAAATATCTGAAAGTGTTCTATCATCTTCAACAATTAGAGTTTTCATT
>CAYSFA010000036.1:0-13116 GCA_964430025.1 uncultured Anaerolineaceae bacterium
TTCTGAGCTGATTGAAAAAACAGTTGATATTCCCATTATTGCATTTACCCATTTACAACCCGCCGAACCGACTACACTGGGGTACCGCCTGGCTTTCCACGCGCAGGATTTATTGGAAGATCTGGAAAATTTAGATCAGGTGCGAGAAAAATTAAGAGGAAAAGGATTTAAAGGAGCAGTAGGTACCGGTGCGGCCTTTGGCGATTTGATCGGGGTAGACAAATTAGATCAATTTGAAGGCAGGATGAGTGAGGTGTTGGGACTGCAATTCTTTCCGGTCACTCACCAAACTTATCCACGTAAACAGGATCTTTCGGTTTTGAATGCCCTGGCAGGTATTGGCGCAACCCTGTATAAATTCGCTTTTGATTTACGAATTTTACAAAGTCCCCCTATTGCAGAATTGAGCGAACCTTTCGGAAAACAGCAAGTTGGTTCGTCCGCGATGCCTTTTAAACGCAATCCGATCAATAGTGAAAAAATTGATTCTCTGGCAAGACAGCTTTCCACGTATCCCCAAATTGCCTGGCAAAATTCTGCTAATTCACTTTTGGAAAGAACCCTGGATGATAGTGCCAATCGTCGAACCATCTTACCGGAAGCTTTTCTGATAACTGATGAGATTTTAATGGTGACAAATCGGATTGTTCAGAATTTGCAGGTAAATCTGGAAACTATTCAACGCAACTTGGAGATTTATGCTCCATTTGCGTTCACCGAAAGAATTCTGATGGAAGCCGGTAAGCAGGGAGCTGATCGCCAGGAGATGCATGAAATTCTGCGAAAGCATGCCTTGGTTGCCTGGCAAGCGGTTCAGGTTGGAAAACCAAATCCTTTGATCCAGAATATCTTAGATGATCCCCGGATAATTGCTTATGTATCTGAGTCCAAAATGAAAGAATTGTCAGATATCAGAAATTACACTGGTTTTGCCCAACAGAGGACGCGAGCATTATTGGATAAAATTCAGGCATTCACCAACGACTAGCGAAAAGGGAAATTACAGGGGGTAGAATATGGATAGGATCAACCCACTGGAGTAGAGTAGACTAAAATACAAAGTTAGTTTCCCAGTTTCTGCCAACGTCTTATTTAATACTTTTCCCCGTTTATTCAAAATCGCGCTGCTAGTAGAAAATACCAATGGGATTGCAAGCCATGATAGCAGGATCCAGACAGGTGCAAGGTCAGTGATTGCCAGTAGAAATGTAACCACAAAGGCAAGGATTACCACGCTGATGAATTCCTGCTTTGCCCAATTTAATCCATAACGGACTGCCAGGGTTCTTTTGTTGGCTGCTTTATCACTTTCATAATCACGGACATTATTGACGACCAGAATAGCTACAATCAATAATCCAACCGGAATACTGGAAAGGACTGCCAATTGACTGATCGTGTTTGTTTGGGCATAGTACGTCCCACAAACTGCTGCAAAACCGAAAAATACAAAAACGAATAGCTCACCCAAACCGCGATATCCATAGGGAAAGGGACCGCCTGTGTAGGCAATCGCTGCCAGGATGGCTAAAAGTCCAATTAATAATATAAACCAACCAGAAACCAGGGTCATGTAAATGCCACACAGTGCAGCCAAGGCAAAGGTGATCCACATCCCTGTTTTCACTGTGGAGGGAGATAACAATCCTGCCTGAGTGACTCGTAACGGACCTAATCGGTCGTGTTGGTCTGCACCTTTTTCGTAATCAAAAACATCATTGGCTAAATTCGCTCCAATTTGCAGTAATAAAGCTCCCAAAAAGGCAGCTATGGCAGGCAGGAAACGAAAACCACCCTCAGCAAATGCCACTGCACTGCCGATGATCACAGGTGATACTGCAGCAGGCAAGGTTTTAGGTCTGGTGGCGAGTAACCATGCTTGAAATTTTGAAATTTGTTGTGTTTGACTCATATAATAATTTTGACTATCTATCCACTAATTTTATACCAGATGATTGGGTTAAGGAACATCCAATTCTCCGCGAAGAACGGTGATGGCTGAACCACCTACTTTCACGGTCTGGATATCTTCACGATCTCCTACGACTTCCACAAATGCTTGTCCTGGCCGATTCATCCAATGGCCTTGTTCAGCAATGAAAGTAGTTGAGTCCAAGAGGCCGTAATGCCATAAATAGGCTGCCATCCCTCCGGTTGCAGATCCGGTAAAGGGATCCTCAAAAATATCGGGAGGTGGGCTCAGGTGGCGGGCAAAAGTCTTTCCTTCTGTGGTAATACTTTCAAGGCAAAAAATATGGATTGAAAACCAATCACTTTTCTTAAAAAGCTCATGATAAGCTGCACTATTTACATTTAACTTCTTGAGCATTTCGATATCTTTTACACAGATCATCAATTGAGGTGTGCCGGTGCTCACGGTCTGAATGGGTACATTCGGCAGTAAATCCTCTACGGATAAGCCAAAAACTTCCAAAATGTCGGGTTGATAAATCTTCAGGAACTTAGGTTTCTTCTGGCTCATGGTAATGTTTTTCACCTGACCATTCACTGTTTTTATTTCTACTGGGATTGGACCTACCTGTAATTCAAGGGTGATCCGGGTAATCTCAGCATTGATTGGTAAACGATCGGAATCGATTAACGCATACGTGGTGGCGATGGTGGGGTGACCTGCCAAAGGGATTTCTCCCATTGGGGTGAAATAACGAACCCCGAAATCAGCGATCGCGGAAGGACGTACAAAGGCTGATTCGGACAAGTTCATCTCGCGGGTGATTTTTAGCATTAATTGATCATCCATGTCTTCTGTATCAAAAAAAATCGCACATGGGTTTCCCCCAAATGCGACCTCGGTAAAGGCATCAACCTGCATAAATGGGTATTTTTTCATAACTCCTCTTAATCAATACAAAGATCATCATCTTCAGGGTTCTCAAAAACAGGGGTGGATTCGAGAATTTCCATATCCCCGTTGATAGAGATTTTCACTCGTTGCATAATGTGAGAGTGTGGTCCACACCCACAAGCCTGGTAATCAAACAGGTTGATCTCGTACCCATCTTGCGATGTTTCCACGTGCGTTGGTTCTAAATCGTTGACAAGAATTCGAAAACCTTGCACATCATCAAAGGTATAACGAGGTTGGAAGCCGGTCGCAGCTATTGCATATCCTATGGCTTTATTTTCACTATCAACCGGTGTGTAATAATATTTTAGATCGCCAATATCCCTTATCAGGAGATAATCACCATCCTGATAAGTTAAAAGTCGCTGATAAACCTCTACGGCGCATCCGGAATCATAAAGCCCTTTTATCGCTCCTTCCTCTGGTGTAGGCTGAAGGAAAGGAGAATAAGCACAGTTCACGAATTGGCTGGCCTGATCTAACAAATTTTGGTATTCAGAAGGTTTTGACAAGGAATCACATCCCATTTTCTTAGGAATACTTCCTTCAGGGCAGACCGCATAATTTTCATTTTGCCAGACGCACCCGATATTTTGAAAAGGCGACAAATTTACAGGCTCTACAACCGGTGGAACCGAGGTAATGGTTGGTTCAATTGCTTTTTTTATTCCGGGAAATTGGCAAGCGGAACCTAAAAATAAAACAAAAATGATTAGAAATAGATAAATTTTCTTCGTAGATGATAAAGACATGAGGACATTTCCACTGCTGGACATAACTAACTTGATTAATTATATTCTACACATTTATTCTGAGGAGAAACCAGCAATGAACGCAAAAAGCAAAATACTTAACCTGCTACAGCGCGTTGGAAAACCAAACCTGGTATTTGCCAATCATTATTATCAATAAGGATCTCGGCTCTTTGTTTCGGATGACAACGCTCAAAGTAAATTTTATGGGCAGGAAAATACCTTTGGTGGTATTTTCTTTCAATGATGTCGATAGATTGATAATAATGTAAATCTCTTTTAATCGCCCGATTCAGACTGACATCCTCATCAATATCAATATAAATTTTTATATCCCAGTAATCATCCAATTCCTGTCTTTGCAGGAATATTCCATCAAAAAGGAGGATTGCGTTGTCCTGCGCGGTCTCCCATGGGCTGTCAAATTCTTTGTCGATCGTGTAATCAAAAATCTTTCTGCGGAATTTCCGACTTCCCATCGGGTTTAATGGATCCAGCACATCACTTTTAACTGCTTCCAGGTTGAAAGAATCGTAATAATACCCCTCCGGTGAAAATTCTCCCCGGCGATAACGGTATTGTTTGGGATGATGGAAACCGTCAATTGAAATAGAAAGTACCTGACGACTGCTCCTTTTTAACGGAAAAGTAAGTTCTTTGGCTAACTTTGTTTTCCCGGCATTATCAATCCCATCAATGGCTACTTTTAATGGATGGTCTACTTCTTTGGAAAGAATGTAAGCGGTCAATGAATCAAGCAGTTGTGATCTTAACATCTTGTTTTTATTTCTTCTTTTTTCGGTTCGTAAGCATAAAGAAAAATATGAATGATAAAACTGGCCAAATCCAGGAGAACTCGCCCGGGCCGTCATTACCTGTTTGTGGAGAGACACGGTTCAATTTTAATAAGCAATATTCTTTGGTCATTTCATCCAGGGTTTCATCATCCATTTTTGAAGGATTGAGACCAAAAAGATAGGCTGCGAAACCACTTCCAATTAATACATTACGCATGATGAAAATTCGGTCTGGGTGGTCACTAATTTCTTCTGCTTCAGCTTTCCACCAACCCTCTTTTGTCCAGATTTCAATGGAAGGATTGTGCACAATATTTCTATACCAATCAGATTGAACCCCAAACCCAGCGGAACAATAGATTTCGCCGTCGATTTTGCAATAATTAACAGGGGTGAAGTACTTCTTTCCAGATTTTCGACCAAAATGCGTGATGACTATATATTGCCCCAGCCCTTTTGGCCACGCATTCAGAAGTTTTTCCAACCCTAATTTCCACATAAACACCATAAACAGGTTAAAGTATTTAAAAAGCTTGCGGAGCATATCTTCGTTCATAATGATTTCCTTTTTATTCAAAATATTGGTTCAAAATCGGGATGACCCGAATTAATGGTTCTTCATAAGGGTGAGCTTTTCGAATTGCCTGTAATGCAGTTTTGACATATTGAATCTCGCAATTTAATTCCATTTTTATTTCGGGAGCAGTTTCTAACTCCCCAACCTGGCCAAGATAAGGATTTGCCCCTTCCAATGGTCGCCAATGTCCGGTTACCTGAGTGATTGCAAAAACATTATCATAATTTCCTACAATCCCTGCTTTTGCTTTCTGTAAGGCTATTCTCATCACTTCCAGATTATCAGCAGGAAGGTAAATTTCAATTTTTACTACTTTGATTTCATCCAATTTCATCATCGTCCTATCAGTATTGAAGATGAGATATTTATTTGTTTGTATTTGTTTTGGATGGTTTTTTAAATTTGATTTCTTGTTTATTTCTGGTTAGAAACCAATCGAATAAAGAAGGTTTTTGTCTGGGACTATATGATTCCGATTTTTGGAAATTCGAATGTTCCACTCTCATTGATTGGTAAACCAAATACGGGCTCTTATCACTAATCACCTGATTAAAATCATACTCCCTCATATTGGCCCTCCATCCTTTATCTTTAGTATATAAAGATTTGTGGTAAGAATCAATCAGTCCATTAATTTTCAGATGGGTTCCAACCAAATAACTCAAAATTAATGCGATTCTCATGATCAAACTCAATACCTTCATCTTCCAGAAGCGCGCGTTGTATCGCGGATCCGAAACCAGCTCCATGTGGGCTGATTTTTCCCTTTGAGTTGATCACACGCTGCCAGGGTATACCAGAATCGGTTGGAAGAGAGGAAAGAGCATATCCAACCATGCGAGCTGTACATCCGGGAATCAATTTGGAAATTTGTCCATAGCTGGTAACTTTTCCGGCTGGGATTTGGTTAACGATTTCATAAACTAAATCTCGATAGGTAATCTTTTTATTATTGAACATAATCGACTCTTTTTGAAGAAAAAACCATTAATTTTGATTTTGTTCTTTCAGCATTTCCAACTTTTTGAGAATTCTTTTTCTCAAAAAGCCAGGCAATTCAGCGATTGATTGATGGTATGCTTCCTCAACCAATTGCAAAAACAGTTCGTCTGTTATGTGAGTATTATTTAAATAAATTGAGTTAAATTGGTTGCGATTCCCATGCGAACCGGGCATTATTCCAGGATATTGATTGCGAAGTTGGATTGCTTTTTGTGGTTCACAACGAAGGCTGACGAAAATGGGTTCAGATTGCCAGGAAATATACGCAAATGCTTTCCCCATAATTTTAAAGACTAATGTGTCCGGACCTTGGGGAAACTCTAATCTAGATTCCGGTAGGTTAAACAAATATCTTTTAATTACTTCAAAATCCATTTTGGGTTCCTTGTTTTAATTTCCAACAATGTTGGTGGCGTTTAGGTTCTTCTAAGGTCAAAAATTGTTCCATTCCATTTTTATTGTAATTCTCTTCTGTTTCTGGAATCTCCTGGTTACTGGTAAAAAACACACCAGGAAATTTCCAGGTAGAGGTTAACCAATTTTGTAAATTACGTAAAATGGTATGATCCAATTCAGTACCCCTTATTGTATCAATGACCCAATAGGAACAATAGTGTGTAAACCCATCAAGGCCTTTATATCCTTTGGTTTGATATTTTAATAGTGAATTTATTGGTCTAATATAAAAACATCCCAAACATTTGGACTGGGTGGAATCCAAAATTGTGTAAGTGAAAGCTATTTTTTTGGTTTGTTCATCATAATGCCAATCAAGATCTTTAAAGTTTTCTTCCAAAGAAAAATCATCAGATGGCCAGTCGCTTTGACTCCATCTTCGTAAAAAATCTTTACTGCTCATTAATGCTTCAAAATCCATTTCCACATAATCAGGATGTAAAATTTGAAAGCAGAATTGTGGGTGGTAAAAATCTTTTGGAACAGGATCAGGATGGATAAATTGGTTCATTCATCTAAACCCAAAGATTTTCCCAACGAGGAGGCAAATCAATTTCGAAGGAATCCCCGGTTGATAATTTTCCGGGATACTCCACCCAGGAAAACAACCCTCTTCTATCGGCAGTGGCTTTTAAGAATCTCTTATCGATATTTTCTTTCTCTGGATATTGTTCCATCATAATCTTTGCAATAATATGACAAGGGAAATTTTGACCTTCATTGTATAATATTGTTCCATCTTGAAAATAAAAACGCGTTCCGGGTGGTAATTGAGTTAAATAAGGGATTCCAGAAACGAGTATATTAGGGGATAACCATTCTGGTTTTACCTCAGGTATCTTTAATTCATCTGCGACTAAACGTAATTCTTCCACGGACAAAATCGTAATCTGTCTGGTGTTTTTCAATTCTATTTTTCCTGTGAATTTGGGGTGTTTTGTAGGTGTCATCGCAGTGAGTCCCCAATGTTTATCCCCTTTAATTCCTTCGTAAAAAAATTCGGTTTCTTGCTTGGGAATTGAATATCTGTCCTGAGGTGTAGTGATATATAATCCTTCGACTTTTCCTGATAGTTTACTCATTATGGTAATCTCCAATTCTGATTAATTCGTTGTACCGAAAACAATCGACTAAATGATCATTGACCATTCCAATCGCTTGCATAAATGCATACATAATGGTTGGGCCGACAAAATTCATTCCGCGCGTTTTAAGGTCTATGCTGATCTTTTTTGACAACTCGGTTTCAGCAGGTAGTTCTCTCATTGATGTAAACTGATTGTTGATTGGTTTTCCGTCAACAAATTTCCAAATATATTGATCAAAACTTCCAAACTCCTCTTGAATGGCTAGAACTATTTTTGCATTATTAATTGCTGATTCTATTTTTCTTCGATTTCTGACAATGTTTGCGTTTTCCATCAATTGATCAATATCCAAACTCGAGAATTTGGATACTTTCACAGGGTCAAACTCTTTAAAAGCTTTTCGGTAAGCTGGACGCTTTTTGAGAATTGTGGTCCAACTTAATCCAGCTTGTGCTCCTTCAAGGATCAGGAATTCAAACAATTTATCATCATCATGAATAGGTGTACCCCACTCCTGATCATGATAGGCAACCATTAAGTCATCTCCACCCCATGGGCAACGAATCATATTTCATTTCCTTTAAATTTGAATTTTGAATAATTAGGGATTGTTTATAAATCGGAGGTGTTTCTTATCGAGTTGGTTAGGAACCCTCACCATCAACAGGTAATTCAGAGAGAATTTTTTCCAAAACCAGCTTTCGATTCTTCAACATATCTTTAAAGTCAATGTCGTCTGTGTGATGAATTTCTGACCTCAATTCAGATAAACAGCCCAGTAGTAAATCACGTAGAGTAACCAACTCCTCTTGATCTAAGCTGATTTGTAACATTTGGACCTCCAATCTATGAATAACTGAGAATTGAATTTCGAATCCAGTTGAGTTAATTCCAAATTGGCAGCATTGTTACCCAACAATCCACTTTTATATCTATTTTAATTATATAAGACATTAATTTGTCAAAAGCAATATTTAACTCAGGGAGTTTTTCAGAAGGATCAGTTTGGTTGGTGATATTTCTATGAGTGTTTATAATTAGGAGAATGAACATTAATGGTGTTGAGGGTAGATAATGAAAATTGATAAAAAGAAATATCCCTATCCAAGGAAAAAAGTAATCAGATCAATTCTTCGGTCGCTGATCAATATGGCTTTTGCGATATTAGGGGATTTTCAAATTGTTGGGAAAGAAAATTTACCGGAAAAAGGTCCTGTTCTGGTGGTTGGCAATCACTTCAGTTTTTTGGATCCATTGGCTTTTATTAAAATTCTTTCCTGGAAACTAGAATTCTTAGGTGGAACACGTACACCAAATGCTCCAGGTACTGTGGAATGGCTTAGGCATCTTTGGGGGATAATTCCTGTATTTCGCGGATCGGTTTCACGTGACACCTTTACCATTTCCGAGACAATCTTAGCTCAAAACGGAATGTTAGGCATTTTCCCGGAGGGGGGAAGTTGGGCAAATGTATTACGCCCAGCCAGACCTGGGGTGGCTTTCTTAGCTGCAAAAACTGGGGCAAAGATCCTTCCGGTTGGATTGGACGGTTTTGATACTTTCTTCGCGAATATTCGAAATTTCAAACGCCCGAAAGTCACTGCCAGAATCGGAAAGACTTTTGGCCCATATCAAGTGGATTTAAAGAACCGTATGGAACGGGAAAAATTGGATGAAATTGGTCACGATATTATGATTCATATCGCAAAATTGTTGCCACCGCATAAACGCGGCTATTATTCTGATGATCCTGCAATACGTGATGCAGCAAAAGGAACCGAAATTTATCCCTGGGATGGCATACCGGAAACGTAAACCAGGCTAATTCAATTGATTAGATCAATCCCAATCTGAAGCCAATCATCGTGCCGGGTCATACGGGCAATTTTTCCGTGTACAGTGGTCGTCACTTTAGTAATGGCATGTGGGATGGAAATTGAAATTTCTTGCCCTAATTCGAATTTCTCATCAAATTGGGTAGTGATTAAGATCCCTGATGAACTTACATTAATTGCCTGAGCAGGTTTTTTGAATGGCGTCAGGATATGAACCGGCCTCTTCCAATTAAGTCGAATTGCATTTCGGTGATCACCAGGTAATAAGTTTGATTTCTTCATAATTAACATGATTATCTACTTAATTGACAAAAAGATCAACTGCAGATGGCCTGTGTTTTGAAAAATAATTTTCCAGTAAAATTAAATAAAGTACAAATCCTCAATAATTCTTGAAAGAATTTCCCGAATTTTTTATGAAAAGTTCCCCAAAAAATCTTGAATTTGTAAATGAAAGAGATCTGGAAAATTGGTTGATCCGCCATGGGATTGAATTGGACCAGTGGGGGTATTATCATGCAAAATCTGTTTCAAACCTAATGAAAGAAATCCAGGAAGGGGATTGCATTCTTCAACACGACCCACTGTTGCGGATCATTCATGTTGTGCAGGTGCTGATATTTAAAGACAAGTGGATATTGACGGAGTTGGAACAGGAATTAAGTGATCTTCGACGACGGAAGAGGAATATTCCTCCCAGTGAAAAGATGAAACCGGATGAAAACTGTCTTCTCGCCGCGAAGCGGTGTCTGGAGGAGGAATTACAAATCACCGAAGATAGAATCTCTTTACTTTCTAAGGACTGTAAACCTGTCATTCGTTATCGCTATTCAAAATCCTATCCGGGTTTACGAAGTAAATATTATGTCTACCGTGTGCATGCCCAAGTGAATGGATTACCTGAAGATAATTTTTGGAGTGAAGAGAAAATTTCAGAAGATCATCAACAAAGTGTACGCCGTCATTATTGGGGATGGACTCAAATGAAAAAAATTAAATTTTCTGATTAGGATGATTATCAATGAATATTCAACCAGAGGCTGGTGCGTATTTAGAAGCGATTAGTTACAAATTCCAAACTGAAAATAACGCAAAGATTATCAAAATAAATGAGGTGCTGGGGATTCAATATCCTCAGCTTCAAGTTCAACCCTGGCCCCGGCAATTTAATTATCGCCTGGAATTCTTTACAGGGGCGAACTCTCCGAGCCATGTAAAAACTGAAATCAATAAATTCTTAAAGGTTAATCCAGAAGAATATGTTTTAAATGTTGTTTCAGATAAACTCGAACAACTGATCCCGGCTTATAAAAGCTATGGCTATTTGCATGCCTGGTCTAATATCATCATGAGCAAGAATCTGTCTATAAAGGAGAAGTTAACTTTACCTCCTGGGGTGGAAATCAAGAGAATTGAAACGATTCAGGATGTGTCTCTTGTGAATAGTATGGATCCGGATTATCTATGTAGTACAGTTAGCCTTGCAGATTCGGCAATTCAACATTTCATGGCTTTTTATAAGGGAAAGATTTGTGCTAAAGCGGAAATGGTTTTCGTAGCGGGAAAATATGTGTACATTGCTGATATCTTTACCCACCCTTATTTTCGCCGACGAGGAATTAGCACTGCATTAATGCAAACTATGCATAAGATCGCCTTAGATGCAGGAAAGAGCACTTCTGTTTTAGTTCCTTCCAAAATGACTCGTGAATTTGATCTTTTTAGTCGATTAAATTACAAATCAATGGTCGAGTTTGCTTTGTTTGTCCCTGAACTTGGAATTTAGTTTATATATGCATCCTCAATGAGAAGAAAATGACGGATATTGATTTTTATCGAAAGCAAAATGAATGGTCGAAAATATATTTTTGGGATGTGAATGATACAGATTTTGAAAAAGTTAGGTGGGTAAAAGAAAAGTCCAATCATTCCATTTCAAAAATTTTAGAGTTAGGGGCAGGCGGTGGCCAGTTTTCTATTGCAGCAGCTAAAAAAGGGTATACAGTTACGGCATTGGAGATCCAATTACAATTTACAACCCATATCAAAAAGATCAAAGAGGATGAATTTCTATCAACCCTTTCAGTAATAAATGATGATTTTTATAAAGTGAAATTTGATGAAATGTTTGACTTAATTTGTTATTGGGATGGGTTGGAGAATATTGATTTACGAATAGATGAAATATAGAGGTGGGCATTACGATTTTGATAGCAGTCAGTATTTGGAGCAAGTGCCACTCCATCAAGCAATGACTTATACGGTAAAACTAGTCCATCGAGGTAAATAAGCAGATGCAAGAAATCATTTCCCAATGGAATAAAGTCATAGAAAAAGTCCAAGAGAAATTCATGATTCCAGGAATCGCTGTGGGATTGATAGATAAAAATGGTTTTTCATACACAAAAGGGTTTGGGACACTGTCAATTGCTGACACCAGGGTAGTAGATGAAAATAGCATTTTTGCCTTGGCTTCTATTTCCAAATCAACTGCTTCTGCAGGGCTATCTATCCTGGTCGACGAAGGAAAAATCAAATGGGGCGATCCAGTAAAACGATACCTGCCTGATTTCGCGTTATACGACCCGTTCACCACCCAGGAAATTCAAATTCGCGATCTACTAATTCATAATAGTGGACTACCACAGGTGAGTGGAGGATCCATTTGGTATGATTCAACCATTGGCAGGCAGGAAGTTGTGCATCGCTTACGCTACCTGAAGCCAGCCGCTAGTTTTCGATCCGCTTATGCTTATCAAAACATTTGTTATCTGGTAGCCGGAGAAATTATTGAAGCAATCACTGGTGAAACCTGGGATGAGTTTATTTATCGAAGAATTTTCCAGCCTCTCGGGATGAATAGGACAACCACAAAATTATCAGACTTGTCAATCATGCAAAATTACACTAAACCACATAGCTGGTTGAACGACAGCATCGTCGAAATACCCTATCGCAATCACGAGAATGTTGGTGCGGGAGCAGCGATTAATTCCTCTGCTGGTGATTGGTTGAAATATCTCGGATTATTTCTGAATGATGGTGAATACAATGGAGAACAAATTATTTCTCCAAAGAGAATCAATGAAATGTGGTCCCCCCAAACGATTATTCCGGATGAGAATGTACCATCAGATATTGAGTCATTATTCAATGCTTATGGAATGGGATGGTTTCTCCGTGAATATGGTGGGCAAAAAGTGGTCAACCATTCTGGTGGGGTGGATGGAATGCGCACCCAAATGTGTATTCTGCCTTCCTCAAGCATCGGTTTTCTAATATTCACCAACCTGGAGCCAGGTTATGGATTAAAGGCGATCCATTATTCGCTTCTGGATCTGATCACCAAGAAAAAAATCACGACAGATTGGATGACCTATTATTACGATCTTCAACAAGGATATTTCGAGGGATTAAAACAAAATCAGGTTGAACGGCAAAATAAAAGACAAACCAACACAGCAAAGCGTTTTCCAGAATCTGTTTATTGTGGTGTCTATTTTGATCCGAAAGTTGGTAATATCCTTGTAGGTCTAAATCATGATCAGTTGAGATTGGATTTTGAACAATCAAGATGTTTCCACGCCAATTTGACTCATTGGGAAAATGATACATTTGAAATCCAATGGGATGATTCGTTTATTCCCACGGGGTTGTTAACATTCAAATTTGACGATAATGGTTTTCCTGAACAAATTATTTTTGATCAGCCAAATTTATTGGATGTGGATTTTTCCGAGTTG
>CAYSFA010000036.1:13126-20296 GCA_964430025.1 uncultured Anaerolineaceae bacterium
AGTTGGAAATATATTGGATAAAGAACTTTGAGCAATAAGGAGACAAAGAACAGATGAATGATTGTATATTCTGCAAAATAATGGCTGGTATTGCACCTGCCAGTGTGGTTTATGAAGATGAACTTTGCAAGGTGTTTTTGGATATTCAACCGGTAACACCAGGACATTTATTGGTTGTACCCAAGCAACATTATGTTGGATTATCTGATCTTCCTGAAGACCTCGGTGGGCATTTATTTCAAGTTGGGCAAAAGATGGCAGCTGCTCTTAAAAAAAGTACGATACCATGCGATGACATCAATTTCTTTCTTGCTGATGGAGCGCTTGCTTTCCAATCTGTATTTCATGTACACCTACATGTTATCCCAAGAACCCCAGACGATGGTTTTGGTTTGACCTTCGGAGAAAATTATAGAAAGCTTCCGGATCGAGAAACGTTAAATCATATGGCTCAAGCACTAAGAAGCAGTATTTGATTTTTTTTAAGCCATTGCTGTTGGTTTTTGTGCCTTTTTTCCAAATATGAGGGGTAAGAATGGCAACACCGCAAAATTGAGTAGTGCCATGATAATAAAGGTGAGCTTGAACCCGAACGAATCTGCAAAGAAACCGGTTAATCCCAAACCAATTCCCTGACCAATGTTGGTGACTGCCATCAGTATTGAAAACATGGTTGCCGCGATTCTTGGGTCGGTATATTCCATTGCCAATGCGAAATAGACAGTCTGGTAGGTGCCATAACAAATACCAAACAATGCTACCAGGAACCATGCAATCAATAACTGATTGATGGCTGCTAAAGCCAAAATGGAAACCAATGCCACCCCTATTGAAATCAATACTGCGTTTCGGTTTCCTAATTTGTTTATTAGCCACCCACCGGTGATACTTCCCAGAACAACGCCAATTCCCCAGATGGTCGTGAAGAAACCTGCCGTGCTGAGGTTGATATTGAATGTTTCCTGTAAATATGGGTTAACAATTTGGTTGGTTCCGATAATGATGAGAAAGAAAATGAATCCGATTATGGCTAATGCGATGACAGGCATTTGTTTGAATGCTGAAAAAGCTTTCCATTCAAAAGCACGTTCCTGTACCCTTGCAGGTTCCTTCACTGTATGCAGGAAGAAGAAGGGGGGTAAGGTGAGAATTGCCAAACACCAAAACACGGCACTCCAGGACACATTTTGAGCAAGTAAACCGACCAAAGATGCAGTGACGATTACACCTACCGCGCGACCACCCACCATAAAGCCTTGAATCGTTCCTTTTTCAGAAACAGGAGTGGTATCTAATGCGAGTCCATCGGTGCAGGTGTCATACAAAGCCATGCCCATTTGCAAAAGGAATGCGATTGCGACGTACAACCAGAATGATGTTCCCGGATTGATGAGCGGTACCAATAATAAACAGATGGTTTGAATGATCAACCCTATAACAATGTAGGGTTTACGATGACCAAATCCCAGAATATTTACTTTGTCGCTCAACATCCCTAAGAAAACCTTTATCACAAATGGGAGCAAAGCAATTGTCCCCATTATCCCAATGCGGGTCATATCGATCCCATACTCTAATAAATACAATGCATTAAGTGCAGTAAAGTAACTGAGAATGGTACCTTGTGTGAAATAAAGCAACCCAAACATTAAATAACGGGTAAATTTTCCTCTTTGCATGTGATCCCTCCGGAATGTTGATGATGATATGATAAATTCTAGTTTAATGGTGGAAAAGTACAAAGTCAATTAATTATCCGGGTGTGTTTGGAATCAATCTCTGAAAATAGAAACTTTTTTATTTATTTCCTCGTATATAAGATGAAGGAGATAAAATGGCAACTAAAAAATTATATAGAAATACAAGTAACCAAATGATTGGTGGTGTTTGTTCAGGGCTATCCGAGTACCTGGATATTGATTTGGTAATTGTTCGGTTGATTTTCGTTTTGTTATTGTTTTTTGGTGGTCATGGGCTACTCATTTATGTAATTTTGTGGGTTTTGATGCCTATTAAACCACCCTATATTGAAGGAGAATTCAAAGATATAGAGAAATAACTTTTCTTTCTCTCCTTGTTCCTGGCACAGTTCTAACCGGACTGTGCTTTTTTATTTCTATAAAAGGTAGAAAGAAATGCTAACCTTTTCTGAATGTGCGGATGGAATATCCAGAACAATTGAACCACGCGCCAAAATGCGACGGCTGCCATGCCATGAGCTAAAACTGCGAAGAAAGGTGGTGTTTGGGCTGTGTAATACATCCAGCAATATCGTGTAGTTCCCCACAATTCCAGGAAATAACCCAAGGCACTACCCGCCAAAAAGGTGAACAACATTGCTCTTTGATCTACTGGCGTGAGGATCAGAAATGCACAAAGAAACAAAGCCATGATGGTGAGCGACTTGTCAATGGTTGGCCAGATAAAGAAAAGCATATAGGCAAAGAAGCCTGAGAAAATGATCCAATACAACCAAGAGATAATTTTTTGGGAACTAAAATTAATTTTGAGATTCATTAATCGAAATAATCGATCGATTGATAAACTGGCGATGGGCCAGGCAGGGATAATCCACAAAGGAGGTCGCTCAAAAGTGTAGTAGACCCACAATTCTGTTTGGGTTCCCCAACTTTCAATAACCAATCCTCCAACCAGCCCCACAAATACAATTGGTAGATCTTTCTTTAGGTCAGCCTTAGCCATGATTAGCAATGACATAACCAGGAAAATCCCTAATAAAAGCCAATCAAATTGAATCCAGAAGGGAAGGTCCGGGTTGTAAGTGGAAATATATTCTTCCAACAAAGGCCACCAAACATAACCAATGATAAAAATCAAAAGAAGAAAAGAGCTCATCATTACATAACTGGTTTTGGTCCACCCTAAAATTTGAGGTATGCTACGAGGGACTGATTTATCACTTTGCATTTAAATATTGTAATAGAAAATTAAAACAGATTTCCACTTTTGTCATAACTCATCAAAAATTGAAATTAACCTTTGCCCTACTTTTTCAGCTATAATATTTTTAATGGGAGCAGCAGAAGATTTTTCATTAGAGGATTTGTTACATTCAATCCTACCATTCTTGAATTTGATTTCAGAAAAAATAGTAATTTTGGACAGGGATGGGGGTATTGTTTTTGGAAATCATGCATTTAAGGATCAATTATCTTTTGATGAGGGTGCTTTATCAAAAATTTCCATACTACAATGGTTTCCTGAATGGGAAGAATTTCAACAGAAATTGTTGGAATCAGATGGAAAATCAAAAATTGTCCATTTACAAAATGTTAAGACTCAGAACAAGAAAAGCTTACGGGTAAGTTATGTGGAAAAAATTTACAATCAATGGTTGTTTTTATTCACTGACCCGTGGCAACCCATAAAAAGCACTAAAAATTTATCAGAATTAATTCTTAATCACCTCAATGAAGCTTATATATTTGTGGATACAGATTATCATATCCGAGCTTTTAATGATGCAGCTAATCTACTCACCATAAAAAGAATGCAGGAACCATTGGTTCTTGGTGCTATGGTAATGGATTATTTTCTGCAGCATGGAGATTGGGAGATTTTGGAATCTCAATTACGAATTGCCTTTACAGGAAAACGATCCTCTTTCTATCTCAGTGACGATACCACATCTGGGCGTGATAATCGAAATGAATACATGATAGTTCCATTGAGAGACGTGCAGGACGAAATTTTAGGTGTGTTAATTATCATTCGTGGCAAGATAGAACATGAATTTAACCGGGATGATAAATTTCAAAAAAATCTTTTTGGTCAGATATTTTCTGAAGGTAAATACCCATCACTTTTATGGAAACGAAATGGGGAAGGTTCAAACATTACTTTAGCTCAGAGAAATCCTGCGGCTGAAAAATTTTTTTCTCCAAAAATTATTGATCAATTTGGTGTAACTGCCAATGAGTTTTTCAAAAACACACCAGAAGTTCTCACAAGAATTGAAAAATGTTTTGACGATGGAAACATGGAAAGTTTGGAAATCCAATTTGATTATTGGGGGGATGATCACAAGAAATGGATACTTATTGATTTCTTGAAGGTTTCCGAGAATGAAATTCAGTTGATCATAATTGATATTGACGAGCAAAAAAAGGTAGAGGTGGAATTACGAGAAAACCAACGCCAGCTGACCACTTTGTTCGAGAATCTCCCTGGCATGGCATATAGATGTAAAAATGATAGTGATTGGACGATGGAATTTGTGAGCCCGGGAGTAGATGAACTAACTGGCCTTCCAAATGAAGATCTGATTGATAATCGAAAAATTTCTTACGCAAATCTCATTCATCCAGATGACCGCTCCTTTGTTTGGAATTCCATCCAGGAAGCGATTAAAAAACAAGAGAAATTTGAAATGAGATATAGAATTCTGGTTGGAGATCTTCAGGAAAAATGGGTTTGGGAAAAAGGTCAAGGCATTTTCAAAGATACAGGCGAATTAATTGCCATTGAAGGTTTTATTTCAGATGTGACAGTTCAAGTGAAATCGGAGAAGGAAGCTGAAAAAGCTATGCTGCAAGCCCAGGCATTGAAACAAGCGCTTGAAGAAATGACCTCTCAATTAGACCTATCTCAGGTGTTAAGGCGCATTCTTGTTTCTCTAAAAACGGTGCTTGCTTTTGATAGCGCAACTTTATTTTTAAAAGAAGAAGGAAAACTTAAAGTTGTGGCTGCACGTGGTTTTGGTTATACCACCCGATTAATGAATAAAACTTTTCCTGCAACAGATCAACTTTTGATAGATATCCTAAACAAGAAAGCTCCAATAATCTTGGATGATGCCCAGAATGATCCCAGATTTAATCATTGGGAAGGATCAAACCATGTCCGGGGATGGATGGGTGTCCCACTCTATCGACATGAAAATTTCATTGGTTTGATGACTTTGGATAGTTATGAACCTGGAACATATTCTGAAGAGGATGCCAACCTGGCACTGAGTTTTGCGAATAGTGCATCTATAGTGATTGAAAACGCCAGGTTATTTGAACAGACACAACAAATGGCGTTGACTGACACTTTAACTGGTATTTATAATCGTAGATATTTTTATGAATTAGGTCAAAAGGAATTTGCCAGAAGCAAACGTTATCAAGACCCCTTGTCTATCATCATGATCGATATTGATCATTTTAAAAACGTCAATGACAAATTTGGACATTTAGCCGGTGATCAGGTTTTGGTACAGTTTGTTACCAGGATTCAATCTGAGTTACGTGAATCGGATATTTTTGGACGCTTTGGGGGAGAAGAGTTCATTATTCTTTTACCTGAAACGAATCTAGAAGAAGCAACCCAGGTAGCCGAACGTCTACGAGATGTGACCGAAGAATACCCATTTCTTTTGGTTACAGCACAAACTTTTATTACAATCAGTTTAGGCGTTACCTGCATTAAATTCACATCCATTTCTGTGGATCAATTGATTGATGAAAGTGACAAAGCATTATATGAAGCAAAACAATTAGGCCGAAATAGAGTACGAATCTGGCAACATGATTAGCAACTAGTTTAAATAATGGAAAAAATTGCAGACTTCATCAAGAATTTTAAATCACCGGTAAGAAAAATACCCTTTGACCAGAGAAGGGAAATCATTTCAGAGATCACCGATTCTTCTTCTCCTGGATTTGATTATTTTTTGCTCGTAGTGCTTTCGACAAGTATCGCTACACTGGGATTAATCACCAACTCTCCCGCAGTAATCATTGGAGCGATGTTGGTGGCGCCATTAATGTCTCCAATTATCGGCATTGGTTTGGCTTCCATCATAGGTCGAAAATCTTTATTAAATTCAGCTGTTTCAGCTTTAATTCGTGGTGCCTTAGTGGCGATTGGATTATCTGCTTTATTCACTTTCATAAACTCGTATTTACCTTTTGTCTCATTTCATGAATTACCGAATGAGATCCTTTCCCGTACACACCCAAGCCCGATTGACTTGATGATCGCATTAGCTGGTGGATTAGCAGCAGCATATTCTTTGACCGAAGTCAGGTTGTCAGCCGCACTTCCAGGTGTGGCAATTGCTACCGCACTGATGCCTCCTTTGTGTACGGTTGGGATTGGTATAGCCTTGATGAGACCTGATGTTGCGGGGGGAGCTTTCCTTTTATTTATCACCAATGCCGTAACGATTGCTTTCGCGGCTGCATTCGTTTTTTTCCTGCGTGGGTTTAATCCTTATCCTCTGGAAAACAACCGAAAATTACCACCCAGTCTGCAGTTATCTGCTTTCCTAATTTTTATATTATTAATTCCGTTAACCTATTTCAGTATCGAGTTTGTCCAAACAGCATCGGAATATCGCAGGATTAATGAAGTACTCAACGAGCAGGTGAGTAAGATCAATAATGCCGAATTGGTTGAATTTACCACCAGCGAAGAAGATGATTTGATCAATATTGAAATGACCATTCGAACCAATACTTCTCTTCGCTATGAACAAGTGATTGCTCTGCAGGAAAATGTAGTAGATGCCCTTAACCAACCAGTCTCGTTGAGGGTAAACCAGATTTTTGCAGAGCGACTCGATCCATTAATTCCCCCTACTCCAACCAACACCCCCACTTCAACTTTGACTTCGACCTCTGGACCTTCTCCAACTTCCACGTTTACCCAAACAGCTACCACCACTGCAACTGCGACAGAGACGGCAACGTTCATCCCGACTTCGACCATCACACCTACATTTACCCCTGCCCAAGGTCGGGTGTTATCTTCCAGTATTCCATCGATGCGCATTTACCAGAGTCCTGGTGGGCCGGTGATCGGCAACTTAAGGGCTAATCAACTTATCACAATCCTGCTCGAAGAACAGTTGTATGAGGACATCATGTGGGTGAAGATAATGGATGAGGAAGGTCGCGAAGGCTGGGTTCCTAAGATTTATGTCTTCCAACTAACCTCAACTCCTTCTCCTACCATCTCCGCTTCCCAGGAAATAACTGCAACCATCATGAACACGATAACCTTTTCCCCTACACCTTGATTAACAAGTAACACCAGACAACCTTCTAGACGCAATTGAATTTGGAGGTAATTTTGTTATACTAGGGCCATCTTGATTGAGGTTGATTTAATGGGAAAAACCATCTTAATTACTGGTGGAACAGATGGTATAGGAAAAGAAAT
>CAYSFA010000037.1:0-19899 GCA_964430025.1 uncultured Anaerolineaceae bacterium
AATATATGCATATGAAAAAGGCTGACCTGTAGAAATGCCTCCCTGCACCGACATTATATAAGGCCATTCATATTTAAAAGGTAAATACCAAAACGCATACATCAATAGCGCTGTTACCGCCAGACACAAAAATGAAACGAAAAGGTCAACCAACCTTACCCAGGATTGTAATAATCATTGATGAACTGGCTGATCTGATGATGTCCGCTCCGGATCAAACTGAGCACGGATTGGTGCGTTTAGCTCAAATGGCACGCGCGGTCGGCATGCATTTAATTGTCGCTACACAACGTCCTAGTGTCGATGTGGTCACAGGGCTGATCAAAGCTAATTTTCCAGCAAGAATTGCTTTTGCGGTTGCATCATCCATTGATTCGAGGGTTATCCTGGATACCAATGGGGCAGAATCTCTCATGGGTAAAGGAGATATGCTTTTCCAAGCCCCTGATGTTGGTGCTCCTCAAAGAGCCCAAGGAGTTATTGTTACTGATCAGGAGATTGATAAAATTATCGAATTTTGGCGTCAGGCTGATTATTCTCAAAGCCTGGAGCAAGCTCCCTGGGAAGGTATGATGAAAGTGATGGAGGAAGAAGGCGGGGATGACCTTGTAAAACAAGCCATTGATTTAGTGAAAACCTCCAGAAGAGCTTCCGCATCATTACTACAACGACGGTTAAGAATTGGGTTTCCACGAGCAGCCAGATTGCTTGACCAACTTGAAGAGATGGGAGTGGTAGGTCCAAGCCAGGGTGGGGGGAAGGACCGGGAAGTCCTTATTGATCCTAATGATGATTGGGATGACATAAACTCAGTTGATGAGACTGAATAATAAATTTATTCCACTCAATAAGTGAATTCTCATCAAGATAATTCTTGACAGTTCAACCTGCCTACGATACGATAAGCAGGTCAAATTTCGAGGGAATGTAGGTGTATTTTGAGCAATTCTGAAAATAAGAAACTGAGCTTTACTGATCTAATGAGAATCAAATTTAAGGGGGTTTTAGACCCGATTGGAAGCTTTCTCAATCGACTAGGACTAAAACCTAATTCGATCACCATATTTGGGTTAGTAGGACAAATTGTGGCAGCTTTTCTTCTAGGGTTCGGAGAAATTATGTGGGGGGGAATTGTTTTATTGATATTTGCTCCGATAGATGCATTAGATGGAACAATGGCCAGATTACGAGATGAACCTACCCGATTTGGAGGGTTTGTTGATTCTGTTACAGACCGATATTCTGAGTTGATAATTTTTGCTGGTTTGCTATACTATTTTGCACAAAGTCAAAATGTGCTGGGTATCATGCTGGTCTTTTTTGCAGCAGCAGGTTCCATTATGGTCTCGTACACCAGAGCACGGGCTGAGGCATTGAACTATGATGCGAAAATTGGAATTCTCTCAAGACTGGAAAGATATTTAATTATCATCCCTTGTTTAATTTTCCAAATTCCCATTATTGCCATGGGGATTACAGCAGTTTTCGCAAATATTACTGCTTTTCAAAGAATTTCATCGGTGAGAAAACAAGCATATGAAGCAAGAGACGTCGTTGGTTTAAAAAAAATAGATAAGTAAAGGAAAAAAACATGCCTGAGGGTTTTTACATTGGTTCATTATTTATTCATTTCTATGGCGTAATTATTATGTTCGGAGCAATCCTGGCGGCCTGGTTGTCATCAAAGGAAGCAAAAAGGCGAGGATATAATCCGGAAATTATTTGGGATGTGATGCCTTGGTTGTTGATTGCAGGAATTATTGGAGCAAGAATTTGGCACATTCTTACACCTCCCGCTTCGATGGTAGAGATGGGGATTACAACGAAGTATTACCTTACTCACCCGCTCGATGCCATTAACATTCGTGCTGGTGGATTAGGAATTCCCGGAGCGGTAATCGGAGGAGTGTTAGCACTATGGGCTTACACTCGAAAAAAGAAACTTAGTTTCGCATCATGGCTTGATACAATTGCCCCTGGATTAGCACTGGCACAAGGAATAGGTCGGTGGGGAAATTTTGTCAATCAAGAATTATATGGCGCGCCAACTGATTTACCTTGGGCGATTTTCATAGACCCTCACAAAAGATTGCCCGAATTTAGTAACATCGCCTACTACCATCCCATGTTTTTCTATGAATTTTTGTGGAATATTGGGAACATGGCAGTCTTATTAATTTTAGGAAGAAAATTGAAAGATAAATTATTTCGAGGAGATTTATTCTTAATCTATTTGATGATTTATCCCACTGGTCGCTTCTTATTGGAATTTATCCGATTGGATCCCTCTAATGTGGGGGGAATCAATGCAAATCAAACGATAATGGGTGTGATTGCTATATCATCTTTGATTTTCTTTATCTTGAGACGTACAGTCCTGAAAGATAAACAGGAAGTTGAACAATACCCGTCGGTAGAAGTAAAAACCCAATAAGTCAGGATTTCAACATATTAAGTGAATTAACCTCGTTTTTGCGGTTGCAAATACGAGGTTTTTCTTTACCAACCTTCCAAAAATGGAAGCCATTCTTCTTCAAAATGATCATTTCTACTGAAAATATAAACAGCATTGCTCGGAGGTGGTTTCGGAGTTTTTAATAAATTCATTTTAGAATCTTGCAGAGTTCTTCCCCCCTTTTGATGGTTACAGGCTGAGCAGGCTGTTACCAGGTTTTCCCAGGAAAAATCACCTCCCAAATGTTTAGGGATAACATGGTCGATGGTTAGAAATGAGGAAGAGCTGCCACAATATTGGCAAGTATAGTGATCTCTACGAAATATTTCTTTTCTTGTGAGATTGACTTTAACCCTTGGTCTATTCACCATTCGCTTAAGGCGGATAATGGATGGAATTGGAAATTTTTCGTTGACAGTATAGAAATACCCTCGTCCATTATTAACCAACGTGGCTTTATCTGAGAGAATTAATCCAAAAGCACGTCGTAAATTACAAATATTAATAGGATCGAAATTCGCATTTAAGACAAGTACTTGCATAGACATCTTTAATATTTTTGATTATAGCAGAACCTTAATCAATTAGTAACAAAAAATAACAGGATCAGAGATTTATAAATGTGTACAATTATCTTGTCCAATGAGCTGATTTGATTAAATAAATTAAAGTTACAATCTTGGAAAAAGAAGAAAGATACTAATGAAAATATTGATATCCGGTGGTACAGGTTTAATAGGGAAGGCTCTATCCAATTATTTTCTGGATCAAGGCTATTTGGTTGGGATCTTGACCCGTAAAGATAATAAAAAAGAGCTGGATGGACAATTGAAATTCATTAATTGGGATGCGCAATCCACATCCACTTTGATACCTATTTTGCACGATTATGATGTCATCATTAATTTAGCAGGGGAAAACATTGGTTCGGGTTTCTGGACGAAGGAAAAAAAGGAAAGAATTCTGAAATCCAGAATTAATGCAGGGAATGCATTGTCACAAGCAATCAAGGAGGCGAAAGTAAAGCCGAAAGTGTTCATTCAGGCTTCTGCTATAGGAATATACGGTACCAGTGAGACGGAAACATATGATGAAGAGTCACCGGTTGGTAATGATTTTATGGCAAGTATTGCTGCTCAATGGGAAAACTCAACAAGATTGGTTGATGAGATTGGTGTTCGAAGAGTAATTATCAGGACGGGAGTCGTGCTTGATAAAACCTCAGGTGTGCTTCCGTTAATGGCACTGCCTTTCAAGTTATTTGTTGGGGGCCCTCTTGGATCTGGTAAACAAATTTTGTCCTGGATTCATTTAAGGGATGAAATTCAGGCGATTGATTTTTGTATTCAAAATTCAAATGTTTCTGGTCCTGTTAATTTGAGTTCTCCTAATGCCCTCGGTAATGCTGATTTTGGAAAAATTCTATCGAAAGTTCTGAGTAGACCTTTTTGGTTCCCTGTACCAGCTTTTTTGTTAAAGATCGTATTAGGAGAAAAAAGTACGTTGGTTTTGGATGGTCAAAATGTATATCCAAGAAAATTAATCACCCATGGTTTTAATTTCAAGTATCCTGGATTGCAAGAGGCTTTGGAAAATATTTATCAATAAGTAGAGAACTTTTACGTGTGGGTTTCGTGATAGAATTGCGTCATTCTTAGTTGAAAGGTGGTATCACAATCATGACTGTAAAAAATGCTTTTGATGAATTGAAATGGCGCGGGATGCTCTTTGATTATGTAGATGGGGTCGATCGTGTATTAGATCAACAAAAGGTTACAGTCTATAATGGTTTCGATGCTACCGGAGATAGCCTTCATGTAGGACACATGGTTCCTTTGTTAGCCCTGGCGAGACTGCAACGGTTTGGCCACCATACCATCGCCTTGGCTGGAGGGGGAACAAGTATGATTGGCGACCCAAGCGGTAAATCCGCGGAACGCCAATTGTTGAGTCAGCAAACTATTGAAGAAAATGTTGAATCAATCAAAGGTCAACTCTCCCATTTCTTGGATTTTGAAGTTAAAACAAACCCTGCGAGAGTACTAAACAATGCCTCCTGGTTAATGAAATTAAATCTTATTGATTTCTTAAGAGAAACCGGAAAACATTTCACTATTAATTACATGCTTGCAAAAGATTCTGTGAAATCAAGGATTGAACGAGAAGAGGGAATTTCCTATACGGAATTCAGCTATATGCTTCTTCAGTCCTACGATTTTCTATATCTAAACCAAAATGAAAATTGTATATTACAGACTGGGGGAAGTGATCAATGGGGCAATATTACAGCCGGGACAGAATTAGTAAGGCGGGTAACCGGAAATTCTGTTTATGGCATGGTATATCCCTTGATTACAAAATCGGATGGGACGAAATTTGGTAAAACCGAGTCTGGTGCTGTATGGCTTAAACCGGAGAGAACCTCTCCATACAAATTCTATCAATTTTGGTTAAATACAGATGACAAAGATGTAGTAAATTACCTCAAGTTTTTTACCTTCTTGCCAAAAGAAGTCATTGATGAACTGGAATTCTCTGTAAAAAATCAACCAGAATCCAGGGAAGCTCAGAGACGATTAGCCAAAGAAATAACGACTATTGTCCATGGCCAGGCAGGTTTATCGAATGCGGAACAAGCCACTCAAGTTCTCTTTGGTGGAAGTTTAGATGGATTAACTGGTAAGGAAATTGAAGAAATCTTTGAGGAAGTACCTTCTTCAAATCTACCCAAAAATGTTTTTGAGGGGGAAGGAAAGCCGATTATTGATTTGCTGGTGGATAGCGGTGTAGCAAAATCGAAAGGCGAAGCGAGAAGATCCATTCAAGAAGGTGGAATTAATTTAAACAATGTGCGTATTACAGATTCAGATCGTACAGTCTCAATAAATGATCTGATTGATAATCGCTATCTGATCCTGAGAAAAGGACGCAAGAATTACTATTTAGTCAAGGTATTACATTAGTAAACTTAATTAGAGGTAGTAAGAATTTTCTCCATAATTTCCTGACCAAGTATTTTTGCCTCTTTAGAAGCACCATTTTCAAAGGCAATCACTAATACCATTGGTGAGGCCTGCCAATTGGGTAATGTTCCTGTTACATACCAATGTAATGGATTCTCATTTGAAAAATTAGTGGAAGTGATTTCCCACACAGGAAAATTCTCCCGACTTAATAAGTTCGCGGTTTGGTCTGCGGTTAGTCGATTGATAACACGGATAGGTTCTTTGGATGGGAAAATAATCCATCCTTCTTTCGGTGAATTTACTGCTAATCCTAATTTGGGATAAGGGATCAAACCACCATTGGAGAATGCAGAACTGGATCTTGCAATTTGTAATGGTGATATTTGAAGTGATGATAGGAGATCGGTGGATTCCTGATCTGGTATTGATAATTGACTTATTGGCAATTCAAAATCAAAAACTTCATTCCATCCAAATTTCTGAATTATTTCTGCGGAAGAAGCTGTATTTACGTAATCAGATAACAATTGATTCGCTGTTTCGCATCCGTATCGAACTGCCAATGAGAAGTTTGTTCTCTGTGAGTTTGGAATTGGGTAAGCACATTTGTTGTTTTCCGAAAAAGCGTCTTGATTGATACCAAGTGATTTTTCAGATAGAAATGAATAGGAAAAAATGGAAGAAAGATTCCCCATATCATAACTTCCTTGTGCTACACGATTGATTAACGGAGCGTTCTCATCTACTAACAATGATTCCAAATCATTGTCAAGATTATTTGCATCAAAACCTGGAGATGACCACATAGCTAAAATCTCACCATTTTGGGCATTCATTAAAACAGCTGCACCTATTTTCTCCGATAACATTTCTGTTAGTAATTGCTGTTTTTGTAAATCGATTGTTGTTCTAATATCCAATCCATCTGGTGGACGTCCATAAATAAGTTGATTCAGAAAAATGTCCATTGTAGGTAACCCTGCCATTCCCCTCAGGTAATTATCGTAATGGGATTCCAATCCACTTTGTCCAAGAATGGGTTTGTTGTAACCAACCATGTTAGAGAGAGATGGTTCATTTAACCAACGACCAAATTCACCTCGTAAACCAATGGTTGTTAAAATAGGGAAATTCTTACGATCCAATATTTCACCACGTGGAACATAACGGTCATTTATAACCTTACGTAGATTGTCTGGTCGATTTATCAATCTATCCACACTAATGATCGACCAAAATGAAGTCAATAAGATGAGGCTTGCGAAACCTGCAAGGATGAGATAGTAAGTGAGAAATATGGATTTATGCTCTTTTTCTTCAATGGATTTAGCAGATTGGTGATTGCTGATCAACAATAAAAATAATCCAGCAATGAAAACAGTTATGAGGGATGATCCGCCATAGGAAACAAAAGGCAAGGTAACCCCAGTCAATGGTAATAAACGAACATTTCCACCTAAGATAAGAATTGCCTGGATAGAAATTAATGCTGTAATCCCAAAGGATAATAATTTGTGAAATTGGTTTTGGGATTTTATGCAAATTATGAAACCACGGAATGCGAAAATAAAATACAAACTAAAGATAAAAACACCACCAATTAATCCTAATTCTTCATTGATGGCAGAGAAAATAAAATCCGACAAAGCTACTGGCACCAACCCGGGGCTTCCAAACCCTGGTCCTGTGCCCAATAACCGACCTGAAGCAATCGCTTGTAAAGATTGAATGATTTGATAGGATCCTCCGGAAGAATCAATCCATGGGTTCAACCATCCGTCAATACGGATTTTTATAAGATCAATGTATTGATATCCAATTAATCCGGTGATCAGAACCAGGAAAGAAAAAATCAACAAAGTTCTTCTCTTTCCAGAGACTATGAACAAATAGAGTGCATATATCGTTAGAAAGATAATTGCAGTCCCTAAATCCCGTTGTGAAAACAAAACGATGGAAGCTGTCGCAACCATGATTAATGATGGAGGTAAGATCACAGATAAATTCTTTTTCAACACCCAGTTATCAGCAAAGAAGGCTGACAAAAATACAATAAAGAGAAGTTTTAATGGTTCAGATGGTTGAATATAAAATCCACAGCACCCAAGCCAGAGCTGCGGTCCTTCCCCACCAGGATAAATTCCGATAAACAAAGTTAGAATTGTTGTGATTAAACCAAGCGTAAGCCAAACATATTTATATCTTCGAAGAATTGGCAAGATGGATTTGTATTGAAAACCAAATATAAAAATCAAGGAACCGAGGATGAACCAAATCAATTGTCGCCAACCAAAAGTGGTTGACAATCTGATAATTGTCATTAATCCAATCCCGATCAACGTATAAATAATGGGTATAAGAAAAGGATCGCGATTCGGTAATTTCTTACTACTGATTCGATGGGCGAAGAAACCAATTAATATCCAAATACTCAGCACAATCCATTGTTCCCATTTTATGGGTGAATCCCAACTTGCAGTCCGAACGACTGATGCGAAGGTTAAAATGAGACTATAGAATAGTAAAATTCCCGCACCTAAAGAAAGTAGGAAAAATTGTAATGGGTCTCGATTTGAGGGGATTAAATTCTTAATTCGATTCACTTTAAATATTTATCAACAAATATGGATAGCTTTTCCCTTTGGACAGGGTCAATGAATTCAGGGGAAGAAGTTAATGCATAATTCAATGAATGATGACAGTCACAGTCATAAGTATTGAATAATTTCACCACATTTACTATCGCCTGGTTGGCTAATTCGGCGTTCTTCTTGAGAACTTTTAAGATCATGTCAACATTGACAGATTCCTCAGAAATATGCCATACATCGTAATCTGTCACATGTGCAAATGCTGTATAACAAATTTCAGCTTCTCGGGCAAGAAATACTTCTGGCGAGGTTGTCATTCCAATAATAGACATCCCCCAGGAGCGGAAGAGATTTGATTCAGCTTTGGTTGAAAAACGTGGTCCTTCAATGGTGACTAACGCTCCTCCATTGTGGACTTTTGCACCAATATCAACCGTAGCTTCATACAATAACTTGGATAAATTAGAACAGAACGGGTCAGCAGTACTGATGTGTGCAACCAGTCCTTTTTCAAAAAATGTTCTTTTCCGGTCTTTTGTGAAATCAATAATTTGATCCGGTATGACAATATCACCCGGAGCAAAATCTTCACGCAGTGATCCACATGCAGAAATTGAAATGATGCTTTTAATCCCAAGTTTTTTTAGGGCAAAGATATTTGCCCGGTAATTAATCTCTGAGGGAGGAATGACATGACCTTGACCATGTCTGGCCAGGAAAGCGATCGGTTTACCACCAATTTCGCCAATCATTATTGGAGAACTGGTCTCTCCGAATGGTGTTTCGATAGTAATTTCATCTTTGATGGTTACTTCGTTTATCTGGTAAATTCCGGTACCACCAATAATACCGAGTTCAACAGCGTGAGTCATATTTCCTCCTGATGCATCTAATAGCTTTGGGTATGAGCAATTAACTTAACATTTCCTATCTGTATTAGATCATTATCCGTCAAAATACAGGGCTGTTCTATCTGCTCGTCGTTGAGGAACGTGCCATTGGTTGAATTCAGATCCTGAATCCACCAATTTTGATCTATCAAATAAATCCTGGCATGTTGAGCAGAAATCGTATCATTCGGGATGTGAATTTTACAATTAGGATCACGTCCAACCAGAACATCACTTTGCTGAATTAAAAAAGTGTCTTCATCAGGTTTGTCTTTATAAGACAACCGTAAATTGATCTTTAAATTTGGTGATAACAATTTCACCTGAGTGCTTAACTGTCGTGAAGTAGTGAAAAACAAAACTGCAATGAAACCAATTAATATAATGGCTAATATGAGGCGTAATATAAAAATTATTGTGGCTGTCATTTCGAGTCTACAATTCTGGGAATCTCTGCAGTAGAACCATGGTCTAAATTGTCTTCATCAGATTCGGTTCCGTACACAAGAGGATAATTGGCCAGAGAAATAACATCTCCTGATCGAAGTAAGGTTTGATGAACACGAACACCATTAACAAATGTTCCAGAAGTTGAATTTAGATCAAAAACCATAAAATTCCCATTGATGTTTCTGATTTGAGCATGATTACGACTGATGGTGGGATTATCAATAATCAGATGGTTATCATTTTTTCTTCCAATCTGGGTGATAGTTCGCCTGAGAGGAAATATATCTTTATTGGGTAATATAAGGTATGCCTCAGAAACATATTTTTGTTGCGGTACTTGTTGTTCTTGAACAGTCTTGATGACCGCAGTTTGTTCAAGTTCATTGAAAATAGTATAGGAATTAATTTTGAAAGCCGTATCTAATAATTCCTCGTCTGGGAAAAACTCGATTGTGATGTTGCCACGGATCGATTTTGAATATTCATCTGCACACTCGATTAATGTTTTTTCAATATCATTCACCAACAAAGAATTGCCAGCGATTTCAACACAAATACCTGGTTGTAAGGCGATAGAGTAAACATTTGGTATTGGATTGTTGTTGTGAATTGCATCCAGGACAATTCTTCTCAATGAATGAAGGATATCAAGGGTTATGTTAGCCTGCGATGTATTGGCTGGTAACAATTTGGCGCTTCCTTCAATTAATGTTTGTAACTTGATTTCGATTGCTTCAAGAATATTCTTCATAATTTATAATTATAAGTCGAAAGGGAAATCCTGCAATGACAACCGAATCGACCTCCAGGTTTGAAAAAATCGATCACACTGCTGATTTCTGATTGAGTGTTTGGGGAACAACAAGGGAGGATTTGTTTCGAGAGGCACTTTATCGGGTTTAGAGGAAGCCTCGGAAGATTACAAGAATTTTGAACAGGTATTAGAGGCTGTAGTGGGAGCAGATAATGCCAAAAAAGTTGCCCGATTAATTCCATTAGCAGTCGTTAAAGGTTAAATAGGAGCAGGTAGAACGAATTATTGAGCGACATATATAGGCTTTTTGAAATTTGAAATGAGAACTAGACGCTTCGAGTAAAAAAAATTATTTCCTTAGCATTGTCACATAAATTGGATTGCTAAAAATCCAGGCACGTTTTTTTCCTAGATATTCGATATAACATTCCACCCTGTAATGGCCTGTTTGTTTTGTTATGTATGTGCAAATATCCTGATCAAACCAGGTTTGAATTGTCTTTCCGTTGTGGATTAATCGACATTCTACCAGCTCAGGTAGGCGTATTTGTAGTGTAATGGAGTTTTCTAAAATAATTTCATCACCGATAATGGCAGTTTCGTTTTTGCCTTGAGCATAAAACCGAAATCCTTTGGTGGAAACTGGCAAATCATATCCGACAAACGAATTACCTTTTCGAAATGCCTCGATAATCATTTTCTTATCTACTAGGAAATTTCCGGTAAGTTTTTCGGTAATCAGCAGATGGTTATTGATTGAACGGAAATGGAATAAATACGGAAAGATGAGGCGTTTGAGAATTCCTTTTCTCATTTCAATCGAATGAGCATCTGACCCACCAACCGCAACTATTTTTTCCCCAGTGGATAACAATTCATCCCATTTGGTAACTGCCTGTGGGTGAGGACCTCTAGCGTATTGGGTTGGGAAGAAAACATTAAATAACAACTTCAGCCAATTTGATGATTCATTTTTAAGTTCACTCAAATGGTTCCAGATTTCTATGCCATTAAAGCCATCCACATTCCAATCTTCCCAGGTAATATCAATTTCATTTACCTGAGGTAATGGTTCTTCGAATGGGTGAGCTAAAAATGATAACCCTCCATAATCAGAAACCTTTTTTATGAGTAATTGAGGGTCATCCGCGTAGGTACATAATTCTCTGGATTGTCCAAAGGTAATCAAGTGATTTTTTTGAGGTTCTCTTTTTTTGTCGTGAATTTCCTCACCGATAAGAACAAGGATCCGTTTTCCCTTAAATTGAAAATAGCCTTCCATATCTTTTACTAATAAATTGTGATCCGTGATGATCAATGCATCCACACCAGCCTGAATCCCAGCTTCTGCAATTTTTCTATGCGGCCAATATCCGTCTGAATATATTGTGTGGATATGCAAATTTGTTACTAATTCTTCCACAGGTTGACTATTTTCCCTTATAAACGTTATAATTCTGTCTGTTAATTATCAGGGTATCCCTGTAACTCGATTGGAGGATGAGCGTGGTTTTATACATAGACGTAGCTTTGATTATAACTTCAGTTGCACTAATTATCAGTGTAATTATGCAAAACAAAGGTGTTGGTTTAGGTGGTTTATCCGGAGGTGACACAGGTGGTGTATTTACAGCCCGTCGCGGGATTGAAAAGACATTGTTTTATATCACCATTGGATTAAGCGTTTTGTTCTTCATCCTAACGATAGCAGCGGTGATTGTTCGTAACTAACAACCGATTTGATGCGTCAAATTCATAGAACCATCCTGGGCGATTCAATACTGAAAAGATGGTCGCCCTATTTTCTTTAAAAATCTTATGAAAAAATTACGATGGCAATTATTAATAATTTTCTTGACCGGTCTGGTTGTCGGGATTTTGTTAATCAACGAAAAACCTGAACCTCAAGCGGTCACCGTTCCTGAACCCGAGCAAGGTGGGGTCTATAGTGAAGCATTAATTGGAAAATTCCAACGCCTAAATCCTGTCCTTGATTACTTTAACCCAGCAGATAGGGACATAAACAGACTGATCTTTAGTCGGTTAATTTCCTTCGAGGAAAGAGGAATTCCAAAATTGGAATTAGTAGAAACCTATGGGATTTCTCAGGATGGAACGGTTTACAATGTAACGCTCAAACCAGATTTAAAATGGCACGATGGTGATCCTTTAACCACCGATGACATCCTTTTTACAATCAATATGATACGAGATGGGGAAGGTGTGACCCCTGAGGATATTCGAACCTTTTGGTTAAGTGTGGAAGTTGTCATTCTCAGTGAAAATACCATTCAATTCAGATTGCCTGAACCGTTTTCGCCATTTTTGGATTATTTATCCTTTGGAATCCTTCCGGAACATCTACTCGGAGATTTATCTTTTGAGGAGCTAATCAATTCCGGATTCAATATGCAACCTGTTGGGTCTGGTCCGTATAAATTTGAAGCCCTTATCACCGAAAATAATCAAATTAGAGGTGTAATTCTTCGCATGAATGAGAACTATTTTGATGGTCCACCTCTGATTGAACAGATGGTCTTTCGATATTTTGAATCCTCAGATGAAGCCCTGCAAGCCTTTAAAGATGGGCTAGTGATGGGTATCAGTAAAGTTGACGATTCCACATTACCAAAAGTTTTGGTGGAACCGAACCTTTCACTTTTTACTTCAAGACAACCAAGATTAATGCTGATTTTCCTTAATCTTAATAACCCGGAAGTCCCATTCTTCGAAGAAGTGGAAATCCGTAAAGCTTTGATGACAGGTCTCAATCGTCAGAAAATGATTGATAATGTGCTGGATAGTCAGGCAATAATCGCCGATGGTCCCATTCTACCTGGCTCGTGGGCTTATTATGACGGAACAAAACCGGTAGAATTCAACCAGGAATTTGCTGACCAAATGATAAAAAATGCCGGGTATGTTTTGAGTGGAGAAGAGACAACTGTACGCGCCAAGGATGGAATGCAATTTAGATTTGAATTGTTATACCCGGATGGGGAAGTTCATCGTCAATTAGCGGAGATGATACAGTCAGATTGGGAAAAATTGGGAGCAGCAGTAGAAATTCGTGGTGTTCCTTACGCTGAATTGATTGAATCATATCTTAATCCAAGATCATACCAGGCAGCATTAATTGATCTGGATTTGTCATGGACTCCTGATCCTGACCCGTATCCATTTTGGGATCAAGTACAGGCCACTGGTGGGCAAAATTACTCACAATGGCATAATGTGGTGGCCAGCGATTATCTGGAACAAGCACGTATTACAACAAATTTAATTGATCGTCAATTATTCTATCGAAACTTTCAAGTGGTGTTTGAAGAAGATTTACCTTCCATACCGCTTTTTTACCCAGTTTATAATTTTGCGATCTCCAACCAGGTGAGAAATGTATCTGTTGGACCATTGTTTGATACAAGTGACCGGTTTATCACCGTGACGGACTGGTTCTTAACTGGGCCAAAGCCAGAGGTTATTCCTACCATCGAAACTGGTACTCCTGAAGAAACTGAATAATGTGGATAATAGAGCTTGAAAATTTAATTCTGGAAGAAATACTCTATGAATGGGAGTCATTTCTTTTTTCCAAAGATGTGTATTGGCCTGGGCATATTAAAAGCAAAAATCTTCCAGCTACGTATAAAAATGTACGTATTAGTGCAGGTCGATTATTGATCTCAACTAAACTTCTTGGTGAGGAAATTGCCAGGAATAAAGATGTTGGTTCAGTTGTTATTGAAAATTTACAAAAATTCGAGAATCTTACAACCCTATGGAAATCTAATTGGACAAAGAAAATTGAAATTGAAATTCCCGTTCGAACCAGACAATGGCAAAGAATAATTAAAGAAATGGACTCTGATCGGGATTATTCTAACTATCAATTAGGAAATGATCTTCAGATTAGACTATTGTTAGGTTTATTAGTGGATGAAGTAGATCATTCGGAAAAAAATAATTATCTTGAAATGATAAAAATCTCGGATATGAAATTTAGAGCTCTGACCTTCGAAAATGATTTTGTTTGGGAGGATCAATACTCGTTATTATTTAATCGTGATCAATTTTGGTATTTGTATCGGACTGTTTCGGGCTCAGGAGGGGAAAAGTGAGTTTCTATACAAGAAATGGTGATGATGGAACCACGGGATTACTTGGAAAAGACAGAGTCAAAAAGTTTGACCTTCGAATGGAGACACTTGGGTGTTTGGATGAATCCAACGCGGCTTTAGGGCTTTCAAGAGCTTTCGTAGGTTCCGTGGAAATTAAAGAAATAGTCCTTAAAATGCAAAAGATGTTGTACTTGGTGATGGGGGAAGTAGCAGCGGATGAAGAGAATAGAGAAAAATTCTCAGCGATTAAACCAGAACATATCAATGAAGTTGAAGCGTATATTGACCACATCAGTAAAAAAACGAAAATCCCTTCAGAATTCATAGTTCCTGGTGACACCAAAGGTGGGGCATTCTTAGGGTTGGCTCGGACTGTTATAAGACGTTCAGAGAGAAGACTTGTAGAAATGTTCGACGCAGGATTGGTAAAAAATCAATACCTGCTTAAGTTATTAAATCGATTGTCATCCTTATTATTCATACTTGAAATTTATGAAAATAGTGTGGTGGGAGAAACCGGTCAGACATTGGTGAAATAATGCATATCACTGGAACAATCATTAATGTTGTTTTGATCCTCCTGGGAGGATTTTTGGGGTTGTTAATTGGGAACCGGATGTCCGAAAAAATTCGTTACACCGTAATGATGGCCTTAGGATTATTCACTTTGGCTTATGGTGTTCGATTGTTTATGGATACCGGGAATGCCTTGGTGGTGTTGATCAGTATGTTGATTGGCGTTCTGTTAGGTGAATGGTGGAAAATAGAGGATGGGTTATCTCACTTAGGAATTTTCCTGGAGCGTCATTTTAATCGCAATAAAGGAATTGAAAGTGGAAAATTTATCCGAGGATTTCTCACTGCCTCTTTGCTTTTTATGATTGGTCCCATGGCCATTTTAGGTTCCATCCAGGATGGCCTAACGGGGGATTTTAACACGCTGGTGATTAAAGGGATCATGGATGGTTTTGCATCAATCGCTTTTGCATCCAGTTTAGGGGTGGGGGTTTTGTTTTCTGGCCTTGTTATTTTGGTTTACCAGGGAGGTATTTCTTTACTGGCTACCCAAATTCAATTTATTATGAATGAGCAAGTTCTGGCAGAATTTAGTGCAATTGGGGGTATTATGCTCATGGGAATAGCAATAAGCAGCCTCATGGAGATTAAAAAAATACGGGTAGCGAACTTCTTGCCTGGATTTGTTGTGCTACCCGTAATTGTCTGGTTATTCAATTATTTGGGAATTTACTAAGACTTAATTTCCAAGTAATCCATCGATTGTGGCAAATAACGTGTCACCAAACACAACAGTGCCATTCACTGTAAATGTTGGTGTTGCATTGACGCCGATTGATCTACCATATCTCAGACCTTCCTGTACTTCTGCATTATAACGATTGCTGGAAAGGCAGGTCTGAAAACTATTTTCATCTAAACCTAATTCTCCCGCGAAAGCCACAAGCCGGCGATCGCTGAAATTGCCAACATTTTCACCATTCCAATTCAGGAATAACATGTCATGATAATCCCAAAATCTGCCTTGTTCTTCCGCGCATAAAGCTGCTTCCGCTGCTTGAAAAGATTCATTACCAATGAAACTAAAAGGTACATATTTGAATAAGACATCACCGGTGGCCACATATTTTTCAATAAATTCACTTTCAAAATTTGACCAAAAACGATAACAGGCTATACACTGAAAATCAGAAAATTCTTCTACTACAATAGCCGCATCAGGATTTCCCATTGTCAAAGCGTTTGTCTCAGGGCGTGTTTTTTCTTCCAATAGTCTTATTTCACCTATCGGTTTTTGGGACTGGTAAATCACGAATGCAGTAATTAAAAGTGAAATCCCCACTACAATACTCAAAAGCACTAACTTTTTTTGTCTTTCTTTTTGCATTCTTTTAGTTTTGATTTCTTGTCTTTTACCCATTCAAAAAATCCTCCTAGTTGGGAATTTTACAAAATAATCAGACTATGTCAATTCAATATCTAAGGTTTGAGGGTCAACGAGGAACCTCATAAATATAAACCGGATATTTTTCTTCTGTAGTTGTAAACCCCATTTTCTTGTACAAAGCCTGGGATGAGTAGTTATCATCCTGTGTATTAACGGATATGTTTTTAATGCCAGATAGATGATAATGTCTCAGGAGATCGAAAAGTAAATAGCTGCCGACGCTTTTTCGTTGTAATTCAGGATCCACAGCAAGCCTGGCTAAGTAGGCAGAGGTTTGTGATTGGGTACATAATTGATATCCCACAATTTTGTTGTCGCAAATCGCTTTTGTGAAATATCCAGCTTGTTCAAAGGCTGCCTGCATGGAATTCTGGGGAACTTGCCAAATCGACGGGAAGCTTCTTTTATCCAGGGCAACAATCTCTGGAATGTCAGCAATTTCCACTGAACTGATTGAGATATTCGGATTGAATTCAAAACTCGGCAGATCCCTTTGATTCCATTCCAAAATGATTATGTGTTGTTTAAGAGTAAAGGATTGTTGAACTAGTAAATTGACAAACCATTGTTGTAAACCCAATGCGGAAATTGATTGGATTGAAGAGGGGAGAGTGGCAATAATTTTCTCAAAGAGCTGTTTGAATATTTTGTCTTTGGCATAGAGTGATGAACAAGCAAAAACCCTAATCCAGGCAACATCTTTAGTTTCGTGAGGAATCAGAAGGCATGCTAAAATATCATCTTCATCACAAGCTAATTGAAATGATGGAGATCCATGCCAACTTGTATAAGGCCTCCAATCTACATGGTGATGAACAAAATATTCAAAGTTAAGGAACCTCTCAATTGGTTCTTTGTCTTTTAATTCTGATTGACGAATAGAAATTCGGGAGGTCATAATATTTTCTGATTTAGCGATTTCCAATACTCATAATTAAATCAGTTAATTTTTTTAGAATTCTTTCACTCCAGGATAATTCATCAATATTTTGTAAAGCAGCAGTCATATTCCCTAATGCTTCCAGTTGATTTCCCTGTTGTATTTGTAAAGAAGAAATCCGTTTTAAAATATACGCTTTCGATTCATTTTCATCTGAATTTTCAAGGTAAGGAAGAGCTTTTTGGTAAAGAGCTAATGCTAACTTTTTCTCTCCTAGATGTTCCAGAGCAGCTGCTTGATTCCCAAGTGCTAGCCCACAATTTTTATCATCATTTACCTGCTCAAATACTAAATGAGTATCTTTCGCTAATTCATAAGCTTTTTGGTGATCACCATGCATGAGATAGGCAACACTGGCATTATTCTTCATTTCAGCAGCCATGGGATAATCTCTTAGATTTTCAAATTTTTGTATGAGTGACTCAAATAATTTCCCGGATTCCTGAAATCTTTTTCGTTGAAAATATTGTTTAGCTAATTCTATTTCTTCATCTATTTTCATGTGTTTATAAGGTGATCTCTAACAATCCCTCAGCTACCATGCGTAATTTTTTAACATCCATCTCACTTAGTTTAATGGCCAAATCCAGATAGGGGGCATTAATAGGCTTTGTGATAAACTCCCGGAAATTCTGAGGGAGTTCCAGGAGACCTTTTATTTCTGCCTTCTCCTTGCGCCATTTACCAATTTTTCCCTGATTATCAAAGAAGGCTTCTATTTGGCAATTTAGGTTTTTTGCTAGGATTTCTAGGATCGGAATTGGGATTTCTCGTTCGCCATTTTCATAAGTTGATAATTCCTCTTCAGGAATATCAGACAATTCTGCCAAAGTAGCAATATCAAGTTCATTTTCCTGACGCTTGACTTGAATATTTGCCCCAATGATTTTGTTTCTCAGTTCAAGTAATTGGCGGAATTTTTCTGCAATGTCACCTTCTTCGGTCGATTGTAGTATTTGTTTTCCCCAGAAATGCTCCAATGGGACATTGAAAATATAGGCAAGAACTTCTAATTCCGGCAAGCTTGGAGAAGTATCCCCTTGTTCAAAGCTAGCAAGTTTTTCTTCTGGGATCCCTGATTGATTCGATAAATCCTCTACTGAGATATTTACTGAATTACGGGCATCTGCTATTAGCAATCCAATTTTTTTATTTCTAATCTGTACAAAAAGCGTGTTATTTTTCATAAGAAAATCCTTTTTCCTGAAAAAATTATAGCAGGATTTATTAACGGCGGCGATTTCCACTCAATATTTGCGAAACACTGGCACCGAACACTTCTGGTGCTAACACAAATCCATTTTGCTCTAGTCTGGGGGTAAAGAAAGGTCGAATTCCAGTTGGCTTTAATTCTCCAATGACTTTCCCCTCTGGTGTGACCCCAGTTTTTTCATATTTGAAAATGTCAGTCATTACGATCGTCTGACCTTCCATTCCAGCTACCTCTGTAATGGAGGTTATTTTGCGACTTCCATCACTTAATCTGGATTGTTGTACGATTAAATCAATAGCGCTTGCAATCTGTTCACGGATCACACTCAGGGGCATGTCCATACCGGCCATGAGGCACATTGTTTCCAGGCGAGAAAGAGCATCCCTTGGTGAATTCGCGTGCAAGGTAGTTAATGAACCATCATGACCTGTATTCATTGCCTGTAACATGTCCAATGCTTCACCACCTCGCACCTCGCCAACGACGATACGATCAGGGCGCATACGCAAGGAGTTTCTCACCAGATCACGAATGGAGACCTGATAGCGACCTTCAATGTTTGGTGGTTTAGTCTCCATTCTCACCACATGATCTTGTTGAAGCTGGAGTTCGGCGGCATCTTCGATCGTGACAATTCTTTCAGTTTTGGGGATGAAGCCGGATAATACATTTAATAAGGTTGTTTTTCCGGAACCAGTTCCTCCAGAAATCATGACGTTTAATCGGGAAACTACACAGGCTTCCAGAAATTTTGCCATATTGGCTGTTACAGAACCATATTCGATTAACTGATCTACAGAAAGTCTGCCTTTTGCAAATTTTCTGATCGTGATTGTTGGTCCATCGATGGCTACTGGGGAAATCACCGCATTAACCCGGGATCCATCTGGTAAACGAGCGTCAACCGTTGGGCTGTCGGCATCGATTCGTCTCCCTAAAGGCAAGATGATCTTTTCTATTACCCGAATAACCGCATCGTCATTATCAAATTTGACCCCAGATTTTATTAATCTTCCATTTTGTTCGATATAAACCGAGTAGGGCCCATTGACCATCACCTCGCTAATCGTGTCATCTTCCAGTAGGGATTGTAGAGGGCCAAAACCTAAAATTTCATCAATAATTTCCTTGAACAATTGGTCTTGTATAGTCTTTGGCAGATTAATATTCAAAGATTGATATGCAAGATCCAAATTTGCCTTTACGAATTCATTTCTTTCACGGTAAGGGGGACGTTTGTTTTCTAATTCCCTCGCGATCATTGTGATGAGGTGGTGTTTTAATTTCATGAAATCGCTTTGGTTCATTGATTGTCTTCTGTCCCTTCTGTAATTTCATCCTCTACCGGTAAAACCCAGATGATATGACTGAGGTTGATTGTCAGAAAATCGGATTTATGGAGCAATTCATTTTTTTTGTTATAAATTTCTACCTCTGAAGAGGTAATATTTAATGCTCCTCCAAGTTGAGATGAGTTATCAATAAAACTGCAATTGTTCATTTTTAATTTTGAATTATTAATTGTTAATGCACTTTTATCAGATTCGGGATTATTTATA
>CAYSFA010000038.1:0-733 GCA_964430025.1 uncultured Anaerolineaceae bacterium
ATGGTAAGTACATCGCGGTTAGTCGCCCCAACCGCTTTCATCAGACCGATTTCGCGAGTCCGTTCCAGAATCGCCATGGTCATTGTGTTGGCAATACCAATAGCTGCCACCAACAATGCAATTGCCCCAATACCACCAAATACCACCTGTAAGATCACAAAAAAGCTGTTGATCCCTTCGACGGTACTTTGTGGAGAAGAAGCCATATATCCCATATCATTAATTTGCTGGGCGATATCTGTTACCACTTCGGGGTTTTCGGCACGTACTATCACATTGTTATACCCATCTTTATTACGATTAATTCGTTGGCCATTGTTGAACCATTGATTCCAGGTTTCTAATTCCTCCAAGGAAACAAAAAATTGTCCATCAGCTTCATTCCGCATCTCCTGAAGAATGCCAACAACCTTTAATTCAACTGTTTTTGTGATTTCCTCACCATCACTGGTCCACTTTGATAATTTTAATTTCACCCGTTGATCCAGAATGTCAGGCATCTCCGGCATTTCCTGTCCGGGGCGTAAATTGGGAACATAAAAATTCTGTACCATCCAACTACCGGCAATGATCGTTCCTCGTCTTAATTCATCACTACCACGATCGATCTCATACCCCAGATCTGCAAAATGTTCTGCCTTGACACCCATAAATCCAGCCCAGGGTTCAAACTTTCCAAACTGAATGACGCCTTGGCCATACATATAATCACGTGGGATTACTGATTTCACAC
>CAYSFA010000038.1:743-19792 GCA_964430025.1 uncultured Anaerolineaceae bacterium
CCGGGGATTTGGGAAATTTCATCCAATACAGTCGGTGTCAAGACTTTTACTGAGGTTTGGGCCATCCCCCCACCGCCACCACCTCCAATTACCGAAGCTTCTACATACATCCCATCTCCATAATTAGGATATACTTCAATCCGGCTTAGGTCACTGATTCCCCAAAGATTACTGGTGGCACTTTTTTGTAAACCTGTTGCCAAAGATACCAGCAAAACCACAGCTGCGGTTCCAATCACAACCCCGATGGCAGTCAGAAAAACCCTGCCTTTTCTTCGCCGCAGGTTTTCAGAAATCAGATTAAGTAAATCCCAAAATCGCATGGTAAGCCTGTTTAACCTTTCGGGGCTGGTATCGGTTTCACGGAATCTTCAAATTGAGGAACCTCTTCCTGAAACTCACCTGGCAAAGGAAATTCCTGAGCAGGTTGTGATTTACCGCTCCCCAGCCCTAGTAATCCCTTAAAGAAGCGAACTACTTTCTGGAAAATTGTTTCAGGTTCTTCGATAGGAGGAAAAGGTTCACCCATATTATCACCTGGCATCGGTTCAAACACCGGCATAGGGTCCACCATTACATTTAGTCTTTGTTCAAAAGTTCGTGGTTGGTTGAAATCATCTGTATAGGAAACATTCACCAGCAATTCCAAATCGCCTTCCTGATAAGGCATTGCCATGGCATCCAAGGTGTAATAACCACCCGGTTCCAGCGAGCCAACCAAAATAGTGTTCTCTGTCAGATCTGCATTCTCAGAAGAGATGATCAAAGTGCCCAATACCGCTGTTCTCTTTCCTAAATTAGTAATTTGCAGAGGTACCGGATTCATTTGCCCAGCCATGAAAATCCCTGGGTTACGATAAAATCCAATTTCAACTTTCGGCATGGAATATACTAACAAGGTGATCACTTGATCATCCACCACTCTTTCACCCTTTTCATTGAGATAGGTGAATGAAATTTTGAAAGGGTATGCTCCAGGATTCGCTGTTACATTCACGATCAATTGAGCTTCCGCCGTGACCAATTGACCTACATCCACTTCATCTATATAAATCAAGTTGGATGTGTTGATCGGGGCAAAAATTGATAGATCAGCACCACTACCGGTCACCCCACCTGATTGTTGACCACCAGTTCCATCCTGTCCACTAGGAACAACCACCCCTCCTCCCAAAACCATGGTGACATCATGGGCTGCGACTGCTCCCAAATTGCGAACATCGATCGAAAGATTAAATATAGAACCGGGCTCTAAGGGATCAACATCTACATGATACCCACCAACCACCAATTGGGAACGAGCTTGCAGGGTGGGTAAGGGAGTTGCTGTTGCGGTTGTATAAATCGGGATTGACAGATCGATGGTGATATTAAATTTTTCGCTGTAGCTGATACCTCGTATATCAGTATAAGTCGCGTTCACAATGATCGAACCGGAACTATAACCCCATAAACTCGCATTTGCCCGCATTGGTTGTTGAACCTTAACACTTGCACCTTGATCGATGTAAGGGACTGCTAACACACCACCGGAAGAGAGGGGAAGAAAATCAGTACTTTCGAAGGTGACCACCAAGTTTCTTACTTCACCATCGCCATCATTCTTAAAATATATCGTCAATGTAAAGTCACTTCCTGGGGTGATACGGTTATTCCCATACTCATAGGAATTAATCACCACTAACGGACGCTCAAAAACTTCTGCTGGTGCTGGTGTTTCTTCCGCTTCAGGAGAAGCTTCCGATGCTACTGTATCAGTCACCTGTAGTGGATCAGAAGTATTCTCAGGGGTCTCGTTTTGTGCCAAACCCACCAATGGGCTGGAGAAAACGAAAAGTAATAATGAGATAAATAATATATATGAAAGATGTTTGCGTATGTTTTTCATTCAACTTCCTCAATTTCTTCTTCAATTTCAAAATGTGAAGCAGCTTCATACTCTGCTTCGCTGACGGTTAGCCCATCTAATAAATAAACAATATTACTGGCAAATTGACACATCCTGACATCATGAGTAACAACGATCACCGTTCGCCCTTCCTGATTAAGTTTTGATAATAGCTTCATAATTTCATACCCACTGGTGGTATCCAGATTTCCGGTTGGTTCATCCGCCAGGATAATAGGAGGATCATTGACCAAAGCACGTGCTACAGCAACCCTTTGTTGCTGCCCGCCAGATAATTCAGTAGGTCTATGAAGTGCTCGTTTGGCTAAGCCAACCTGACCTAACAATTTGGCAGCCCGGGTAAAACGATCTTTACTGGAGACCCCAGTAAAGCGCATTGGGAAAATCACGTTTTGCATGGCTGTCATGCTGGGGATGAGATTAAATGATTGGAAGATAAAACCGACACTTTTCCGCCTGAATAAACCCAAATCATTCTCATCCATTTTATCCAGAAATTTTCCATTGACTTGGATGGTGCCATTGGTTGGCCGGTCCAATCCGCCAAGCAAATACAATAATGTGCTCTTTCCGGATCCTGAAGGTCCCATAATTACTGTTAGTGATCCGTGATCAATATCAAGGTCCACCCCTGCCAGGGCATGCACCTTCTGTTTGCCCATCACAAAGGTTTTGCTTAAATTTCGAATTTGGATAACCGGAGAAGTATTCATATCCTAGAAGAACATCCTGGTGGGCGATAATCCACTCAATTGAGCAGAAATAAAACCTGGTAAGGCTTTCAATACAAGGAAGATTAGCACAGCAATCATGGTTGCCAACCAAGCCTTGCTGGTTTTCAAGCCTGAAATCCGCCTGGCTCCCAACCCAACCAGAACGATTTGCCAGATGAGATAAAGATCAATGAAAGACATAAGCACTGTAATAAAAGTGAGGAAACCTGTGCTGCCTTCGGCCATAAAACCGGAAAGTCCAGGGCTTTGAATTGCCTGGCGGGTCACCAGAATTGCGATGATCTGAATAATGTCCCTTAGAATATAGGGAACTCCCGACCAGGCTACGATATTCAAGGCGGAGCGGGTATTACTGCGACTGCCATTTAAGGTGAGGGATAGATGCAGAATACTACCCAACAATATCCAACCAACCCAGATTCCTAAAAATTTTCCAACCAAAGGGAAAATTACTGTTACGACCGGACTGGCACCCATATTCACTGCATTTTGATATTGCTCCTGTTGTTCAGGGCTGTAATAATCGAACATTTCCGGTTGACCAGTCGGTTGGGAAGCTTGCCCTAATAAGGGAGCAGAAACCAACACCAGGATTAATCCGGATATCATCAATGCGAGCAATGGGGTTATCCAAACAGCATGCTGTTTTTCTACAATCTTTTCCAGGGTTTTTCTGGGTTTTATCAGAATTGGGATAAGCAAATTGGGTAAAAATTTCTTCGGCTTTTCTTCAACTTCAATTTCTAGATCGTTTTCTGTCATGGTTCCTCCCGGCAGGGAAATCAAAATACTGTAAAACCTGGATGGCTTACTAAGATAGGACGATTAAATACGGAAAAAGGTTCCAAATAATAATCCTAATTATTGTACATCCGCATTCAAAGAAATATCAAATCTCCTGAGGCACTTGCTTATGCTAAAATTAATGGGTTCCATCAAAAAAAGGAGGTCTAGATGCAGTTACGTACAGGTCTTGAGTTAAATATTGAAGGTCGTAACCTTGCCTGGGCATTGGATTACCCCGGATGCTTTTCTTACGGAGTTGATCATCAGGAAGCCTTAATTCGCCTGCCGCAAGCTTTTGTAGCTTATCAAAAATGGGTTGGGTTAAAAGCTGGGGATCAGTCCTGGTTAAAAGATGTCCAGAATCTTGATATTCACTTGGAAGAGACATTTACTGTTTATGCTATTAATGAAAATTATGAGGTTGTTGATCAGGGCTACGATGTCAACGCCTGGTTTTTGAATGATTGGAAACCTCTGACAGAAGAAGATGTTCAGTATGGGTTGTCAATTCTGGCATGGAGCAGACAGGATTTGTTGGCACTCATGGAAGGCATTCCAAACGAACTTCGCGAAAGGAAGTTTGAAGGAGAACGATGGAATATCATGGGGATTGTCAATCATATTGGTGGTGCTGAGTGGTGGTATTTGGACCGGTTGGGATTGACAACTCTCACTCGAGCGGATCTCCCAAAAGATCCATTTGAACGCCTTGAAATTGTCCGTGTACAGCTAAACAAAATTCTACCTGATTTGAAAGGCAAAGAAATGGTTTGTGGCAAAGAAGGTGAAATGTGGAGTTCAAGAAAATTATTGCGTCGGGCTATCTGGCACGAAAAAGATCACATTCATCACATCTATAAACTTATTTCCTTAGAAAAGTGATCACAAAAGAAAACTCCTGAGGACCAATCCTCAGGAGTTTAAGAAAGGGGAAACAAACAGATAGAGATCAATCTACTGAGATATATTTACCTAAATTTAGACAGAAATTTAATTTACCCATCAGCAATTCTAATGCTCTGATTTGAGGCTGATTAAACTTAGCGCAGCGAACATTACTGTTACAAAACCTACGACGATATAAATGATTCCGGCCATCTTGCACCTCTACTTCTTCTAAAAAAACCAATCCGAACAGTCATCTAATTGACTACAATAACAATAACACCTGAATATTGATTAAGGTTCGCCTGCAGGAAGAGATAATTTCTGTCACTTGGTGGAATTCTCACCTGGTCGACTAGTCAGGTCATCATTCCTGGTTTTTCAAAATGGATGGATCCGTTATTTAACTAACCAACTTGAAAAACGTTTTGTTCTCTTTTATTTAATGAACCCTAACATCTAATTAGACGAGAAACGATCAAAAAAGTTCCCATCTATATTGATATACGCTAATTCAAGCAAAAGGTTTCTACAAATCAGTAGATTGGCTGTTTCGGTGGATCCTCACAGCAGCTATTGTCTATCAATCGAACCACACGATCAAAAAACACATACTGCCATGCCCAATTGATTAACACAATCAATCGATTTCGAAAACCAACCAATTGCATTAAGTGTACAAATAACCAGATCAACCATGCTACCCAGCCCCGAAACCGAATACCAAATAATTCGACCACAGCCTGGTTTCTCCCTATAGTTGCCATGGAGCCTAAATCACGATACTCAAATGGCAGGAGTTCTTTCTTTTGCTGGAATCGAATGATGTTTTTTGCCGCATGTTCTGCTTGCTGCATGGCAACGGGTGCTACCATGGGTAAAGGCTGACCATTTTTATCTTCCAGAAAGGCAGCATCCCCAATCACAAACACCTGTGGATAGCGACCTAACTGTAAAGTTGGGAGAACACGCACCCTTTGTTGCGGTGCTTTCTGTTGCGATAACCCACTCACCAAAGGAGTTGTTTTGACTCCAGCTGCCCAAATCAAGGTCTTACTGGGTATCCTTTCATCATCAACAAGCTGGACTGTGTCTCCATCGTATGAGCCTACCATGGCCTTCAACCGCACATTTACCTTTTTCTTTCCGAGGGCTTGTAAAGCCACCCGGGAAGACTCAGGGCTTAAATTGGATAGTAAACGATCCATACCTTCCAATAAAATGACCTTCGCTCTCTGATGATGGAGAGACGGAAAATCATTTCTTTGTACTTTTATTAATTCTGAGATTGCCCCAGCCATCTCCACCCCTGTCGGTCCCCCGCCAACCACCACAAAGGTAAGCATGGCAGCTTGTTTTTGAGGATCCGGTTCTATGCTCGCGTTTTCGAATTGACGCAAAATATGATTGCGGATGGCCTGGGCTTCCTCAAGATCCTTTAATCCAAATCCATGATTTTCAATTGATTGGTTATTGAAGAAATTAGTTTCACTTCCAACTGCCACAATTAAATTATCAAAAACCAAAGTGGTTTTCTTGGTATTTATTTTTTGGTTGGGTAAATCAATTTCGGTTACTTCATCCATTAAAAAAGTTAAATTCTTCTGTTTTCGAAGAATCGCCCGAATCGGATAGGCGATTTCATCCGGAGAAAGGCCTGCAGTGGCCACTTGATACAACAAAGGTTGAAACAGATGAAAATTATTACGGTCAATTAAGGTGACTCGTACTGGTTTATTGGCAAGTGATTTTGCTGCACGCAAACCACCAAAACCTGCTCCAATAATCACTACATGAGGGGGTTTCTTTTTATCATTCATCTTGATTCTTCCTAATTGTGATCAAATTCACAATTTATTACTATTCTAATCAAAATTGTCCTATTTTCAAATGGATATATAGACTTACAAAATTGAATAGATGAATTCCACAATGAATGGATCGTGGATTGTAATTTTGATTATGGTTAGTCTAAGACAAAAAGAAACGATTGTTATACGGATTTGTTTCGTTTGATCATTGCCAACGGAATATTAACTACATCTTTGATGCCGAGGAAATAGACCACAACAAAATAAATCAACAAACCAACGCCACCACCGACAACTAATTGGATAAGATCCGAAGACGGTAAAACTCTTCCAAGCAAAATCACTACCACAGCCATGACTCCAGTCGCCAATAAGGCTTTGGCCAGATCAAGCGCGATTCTTCGGAAATCCACACCTTTCCAGCGAATCGATAAAATCAGCATTCCAATGGATGCTTCCAACAACACCGCCAAACCATTCGCAAAAGCGGGACCACCATGTGAGATTCCGCCTTCGGCGATAGGTCGGGTGAACCAGATAGCCAACCCGATATTTACCATCGTGGTAAATATAGACACATACAAAGGAGTATAGGTATCCTGTTGGGAAGCAAAGGCACGCACCACGACCTCCAGCATCGATTGACTGATTAACGCCAATGCGTAGAAGCGAAGAGCATAATAGACCAGTTGGGTGCTTTCAGCAGTGAATTCCCCACCTTCAAACAGGATACGGATGATTGGCTCCCCAAACAGAATCAACACCGCTGCAGCAGGGATAGCCAGGGTTAGGATAGCCCGCAACGAGCCGCTGAAGGCTTTTCGTTGAGCGGAGACATCCTTCTGTGCAGCCAGGGCTGCCATGGTGGGAAAAACAGCAATCCCAATGGCTGTCCCGATCAACGTCCAGGGCATGTTCATCAAACGAAAGGCAAAATCCAGGGCAGCTAATCTGCCTTCCCCCAACCTTGAACTCAAGGTGGCATTTAGCCAGTTGATGCTGGCGCGTGCAAGCAACAAATCAATGATACGTGGCAACATCAGAATGGCGACCTTGCGCACGTAGGGATCAAAGCGCAGCAATGGCTTCCAACTGACTTTGTAATGGATCATCCCTGGTATTTGAATTAACAAATGGAATAAGGAGCCCAACACCGCTCCCCATGCGATCCCAAAGATACCCCAGGTAGGTGCCAAAACCAATGCCCCAAAAATGATTCCGGCACTATATAAAGAAGGTAACAGAGCAGGAATAATGAAGTGTTCATGGGCATAAAGCGTTGAGGTAAGAATACTTGAAATCGAAAATATGATGGTGGAAAACAATAATACCCGCATTAAATTGATCGTTAGAACCTGCACATCCGCTGGGTAAAGCGCACCAACTCCCCAGGACGAAGTAACCAGCATAGGGGCGAACAAAAATGCCAGCAATGAGAAAAAGAGGGTAACGATGAATATCCAATTGACAACTTTGCTGAATAATTCGCTGGCACCACCTGCTTTTTCCAAACGTTCTTTATAAACCGGGATAAAGGCAAACCCTAACGCACCTCCGGACAGCATGGTGTAAATTAGCTCAGGAACAACATTCCCGGCAGTAAAAGCATCCAGCACTGCAGTCGTGCCAAATTGCCCAGCAATGATCCGTTGCCTCAATAACCCCACCACAATCGAAGCTCCCCACCCAGCACTGATAATCAGGGTTGAACGGGCTATTAATCCGACCTTGCTTTTGGTTTTATTCTCAGGGGTGGAATCCACTTGCATCACTCCTCGTTTCTACTCCAAAATTTCTATTTTGACAAAAGAGGCAGCTAATTTCTTCTGCTGTTTCAATTCTGAGAAGAAAATATCAAGGGTTTCTTCCCCATCTCCCTCCAGCCGAACATTGAGTACCATTCCCTCACCAAAAGTTGGGTGTTTTACTTTCATACCAACTTTATAGGTTGCTTCTGTTTTTTTCTCTCGTATTGGTGCATCTGATTTTGAAGGCAGTATCGGGGCATGACCAGAATTAATCTCATCATTCCGGTTTGCCTTCAGATCGTCCCAGGTGCGAGAATTTGAGGTTTTGCGATCCCACTCTTCAAAAAAGGATTGACCTCGCGTTGGTTGTGGTTTTTTGGGACTTCTCCGGTAAGAACCACTTTCCCAGCGTTCATATTGACTTCTCACTGGTGATCTATAACCGTTTTCTATTTCAACTAATTCATCCGGGACATCTTTGAGAAATCGTGAGGGCATTTGATGTTCATAAGAGCCAAACATATTTCGGCGTTCTGCTCTAACTAGGTAGAGTTGATCACGTGCTCGGGTAATACCGACATAAAATAAACGCCGTTCCTCAGCCATTTCCTCTTCTTCTTCAAAAGAGCGGTTGTGTGGAAGCAGTCCATCATCCAAACCTATAATAAACACACGGTCAAATTCCAACCCTTTGGCAGCATGTAATGTGAGCAAAGTCGGGCTGTCCAACTTTTCGGAAATGGTATCCTGATCAGAAACAAGTGCCAGGTTTTCCAATAAGGACGACAGGCCAAGCTCCTCAAATTCAAAAGCTTGCCGACGTAACTCCTGTACGTTCCCCCAGCGATCAATCACTTCTTCCTCTGATCCTTCATGGACGTATTCGTGATATTCAACATCCAGCAGAATTCGATCAAACAAATCTGGTAGAGAAACAGAATCTTTAATCTCTACCCAGCCAGCCATCATTTTCGCAAAATGGTAGATTGGAGCTGCACTGCGTTCCAAGGCAGCATAAATTTCTGATTGCGGACCTTGTTTGCCTAATTCGATCAGGGTTTGGCCGAGGTTTGAATCCAATAATCGGGCAACCTCAGCTAATTTTTCCACCGATTTATCCCCGATTTTTCGCGGGGGAACATTAATTACCCTTCGGATACTGACTTCGTCTTTTGGGTTGTGTACCAGACGCAGGAAGGCGATCACGTCCTTCACTTCCCGTCTGCCGTAGAAACGCTGTGCCCCGACCAAACGATAAGGAAGGCCAGCTTTCATGAAGGCTTCTTCCAGCATTCTGGATTGGGAGTTCATGCGATACATCACGGCATAAGATGCCAGGTTTATTCCTTTTCTTGCTTCAGATTGAATGGTTCGGACAATGTAATCTGCTTCGTCACGGTCATCTTCCGCGTTATAAAAGCGAATGAGCGTCCCATTCCCTCTTTCAGTGAATAAAGCTTTGGGGGTGCGATGGACATTCAAGTCAATCACTGCCCGGGCGATATCCAGCACATTTTGGGTCGAGCGGTAATTTTGTTCCAGCAGGATCTTCCGGTTGTCGGAAAAGTCCTCTTCGAAGCGTAACACATTACGATAATCTGCTCCCCGCCAGCGATAGATGGATTGATCTTCATCGCCTACCACAAACAAATTCTGATACCCACTGGAGAGGATCTTTACCAATTCATATTGAATCTGGTTGGTATCCTGAAACTCATCGACCAGAACGTGTTCAAAGCGTGTTGAATAGTATTCACGCACTTCTTCTCTTTCATTTAACAAATAAAGTGTTGCCAGCAACAAATCGTCAAAATCCATGGCGTTCGACGCACGCAACCCGGCTTGGTAACGCTCGTAAATTTCCTGAATTTTTGTATCACGGGATGTGCGAATATTATATTGGCCAGGCATGATCATTTCATTTTTTGCCCTTGAAATTGTCTCCTGAATCGATCCGGCTCGATATAATTTGTCATTAAGGTTTAAATCTTTGATAATCGATTTGATTAATGACGCCTGGTCATCCACATCATAAATGGTAAAATTGGAATCCACTGGCAGATAACGAGCTTCCCGACGTAAGATTCTGACACAAATCGAATGAAACGTGCCCAACCATACCGATCGCGCACCTTCAGGCACCATACTTTCCAGCCGTTTTTTCATTTCATTGGCCGCTTTATTGGTAAAAGTCACCGCCAGAATTCGATGAGGAGGGACATGCATTTCATTGATCAGATGAGCGATCCGATGGGTTAATACACGCGTTTTCCCGGAGCCCGGCCCAGCCAACACCAGAGTGGCTCCCCCCTCAATTGTGACAGCATCTAATTGTTGTTCATTCAGTAAACTTCGAGGATCCATACCTCATGGATTGTACTCGTTGAGAGTAATCATTGTCAACAAACGGAATAATTGGGGGAAAGGAAATTCTCTTTTTCTGCCAAAAAAGTTTTAATTTGATATACTTTCAAACGGAAACAAATCGATTAAAAACAGGGAGTAAATGGACAAAAAGACATACCAAAGTGATGATGCATTCCAGAGATTCACAAAGGACAGACTAGCTCTTTGGAATCAAATTGCCATCAAGAGTGAACAAAAAAAAGACTGGAGTGGCTATTATCACAAACATCTCCAAAGAGTTTTCAAATATTTAATTCCGAAGAACTCAAAAGTTCTTGAGATTGGATGTGGAAGAGGAGACTTATTAGCAGACCTGGAACCCTCCCTCGGAATCGGAATTGATTTTTCTGAGGAAATGATCAAACTTGCCGATGTGCATCATTCTAATTTAAACTTTATTTTAGGAAACGCACAAAATTTACCTGATCTCAATCAGACTTTCGATTTTATTATATTGTCTGACCTTGTGAATGATGTCTGGGATGTTCAAGGACTATTTGAACAATTATCAGCGTATTCTCATCCCAAAACCAGGATTATTCTTAATTTTTATAGTCGTCTATGGGAATTTCCCTTGAAAATTGCGCAGAGATTAGGTGTCGCAAAACCTTTTCAATTCCAAAACTGGTTGACCAATGAAGATTTACGAAATTTATTAAACCTAAGTGGATTTGAAGCAATTCGATCCTGGACTGAAATAATTTTTCCATTCAACATCCCATTAATTACTCCTTTTTTTAACCGAATCCTCGCAAGACTTTGGCCTTTTTATCATTTGGCCATGACCAACTTTATGGTTGCCAGACCACTCCCCAAAGATGAACAAACAAACGCGTCAGTTTCCGTGGTTATTGCAGCCAGAAATGAAGCAGGAAATATCCAGCAGATTTTTGAACGGGTTCCTGAAATGGGCTCCTCCACCGAAATTGTATTTGTGGAAGGTCATTCGACGGACAATACTTTTGAGGAAATACAAAATAACATCAAGAAATACAACCGAAAAGCTGTAGCATTTCAACAGACAGGTAAGGGAAAAGGTGATGCTATTCGACTTGGTTTTGAAAAAGCCTCGGGTGACATTCTGATGATTTTGGATGCCGACTTAACAGTCCCCCCAGAAGACCTACCAAGATTTTTCAATGCGCTGGTTCAAGGAAAAGGTGACTTTATAAATGGTGTTCGGTTGGTCTATCCAATGGAGAAGGAAGCAATGCGTTTCTTCAATTTCTTGGGGAATAAATTCTTCAGTTTGGCATTTTCCTGGTTGCTGGGTCAAAGTATCAAAGACACCTTATGTGGAACAAAGGTATTGTGGAAATCTGATTATGAAGTGATTGCCAATAACCGTTCTTATTTCGGGGATTTCGATCCATTTGGGGATTTCGATCTAATATTTGGTTCTGCAAAATTAAATCAAAAAATAATCGACCTACCCATCCGTTATCGGGAAAGAACCTATGGAACCACCAATATTCAACGATGGAAACATGGACTACTTCTGTTAAAAATGTTGTGGGTAGCTGCAAGAAGAATAAAATTCATTTAGGTGAAAAATGGACAAAAACAAAGAAATCCCTACTTTAAAATTATTACCAAAAGATGAATATGCTGGAGTCAATGAGCTTGATCCCATTAAATATTATTATTTTCCAATCTTTGGAAAAATGTATCGACGCAGGGTGGAATTGTGTTTATCACAATGTAAGGGGGGAGAAAAAATTCTCGAAATTGGATTTGGTACTGGTTTGGCTTTTTTGAATTTAGATCCAATCTATCAGGAAATCCATGGCTTAGATTTGACCGTAGAAATTGACAAGGTTGAGAAATTATTTAATAAACATGGTGTTAAAACTTTTCTTAAAAATGGATCGGTTTTATCAATGCCCTATGAAAACGACACATTTGATACAGTTTTACTTGTCAGCATTCTGGAACATCTCAAACCTGATGAATTATCACAAGCCTTTTCGGAAATCCACCGAGTCTTAAAACCGGGTGGCCAGGTCATCTATGGTGTGCCTGTGGAACGAGGATTTATGGTTTTCATGTTCAGTCTATTAGGACACAATATCAGGGATGAACATTTTTCAACAGAAGAAGATGTATATCAAGCTGCTAGAAAACAATTCAATGAAATTAAACGCATCAAAATGCGGGGAACCCCATCCTTTATGGGCGAAGTTTACCACGTTGGTCATTTTGTGAAGTAAGGGTTACTTCTTACAAGCGGAAATATCCATTAACCAACGGAAATCACCTGTCGTGTCCAACTCTTCATTGGTCAATTTGACGCATGGTTGATCGTAAGCGGTCTTAATTTCCTCTGACAGGTGATTCCAGTCATCCCTTGACCAATACACATGTGTGTATCCTTTTTCAATTAATTGGGAAGGTATTGGATACTGAATGAGCTCTTCAAATTCAGCCGTATTTTCATACCAGGTTACATTAGAATTCAGTGGTCTGGCAAAAATTGTAGCACTTCTTGATGGATTCTTATCAAAAACCATATCCTCAGAGGTTAAATAATCCCAATATTTACGCTGGGTAGTAGCATCGAGATCGTCAATAAAATAACTATATATCGGCTCCTGAATGGCAATCGATTCGATCGCAAAATTAACAATCCCACCTACCATAGAGATAAATGCCAATATTCCTATAGCGATTTTCCATGTATTTGATCGGTTTTTCACCCACAACCAGGACAAAGGAATCGCGAAGACAATTAATAAATCAGTAGCAAATAGAGTCAATCGTTTGGACGCTGAGATTCCTGCAGACCCCTGGTATTCAACAAAAACCATCAATAGACTTGCCAAGGTAGCAATTGCAAGGATGCTAAAAATATGTGAATTGCGTTTGAATGCTCTCCACCCCCAATATATAAACAAAGGGATCAACAAAAGAATCGGACCTACTTCCAAAAAAGCTACCAGCAAATTTGTCCATTTTGTTAAATCCAAAACACCTAAATGAGCGGAAATAAAAGCGGGAGGCCATCTCACAGGAAAACCTAACGAGTAATATTGAGTTTGGGTTGACAATTCGCTATTAATTGAATTTGAAAGTAAACCATTGAAAACACCAGTTAATACTCCACCTTGAAGTAAAGCAAGAATTCCTGGAATTAAGATGATGAAAATAGCTAATAAAAGTATTTGCTTCTTGTTGTTTTTTTGTTTATGTACGAACAAAATTAAGAAATATAAGAATGCTGCAGAGACAAAGAACACAAACCAAATCTCATCAATCAATGCCATTGCTGATACAAGAATTGAAATAATAACCAAACCAGCTTTGTTTTTCCATTTTTTATAGAGCAGAATAATGATCAGGGCTAAAGCTGTTCCCATCAACCCTGTTCCATCGTGTTCCATCACTGCAATGGTATGGTAACCATTTCCAAATGCAAAAGGAAATTGGATCGGACCAACTCCTTCTACCGCCCAATAACTAATTAATGCTTTTTTGAGATTTTCTGCTGTTCCCAAACCAGAACCCATCAAGTAAATATTTTCCGAAAGCATATTGATCAAACCTTCCGGGAAAAAAAGCATTAACCATCGGGCACCACCAGCAAAAGCAACGAATAAAGCCGTTACCCACCCGATGACTTTACTTGAGGTGATACGACGCCCCAAGAATGCAGCAAAGATTAGCGTTAATCCGAAATACAACCCCCGTGTTAAATCCAATGCAGTCCAGGGAAAAATATCTGTGACTCTCATCCATTGGGCAGCATTTAATAACATAAGGTAGTGATAATCAAAACTTACCTCTGGATTAAGTACAAATTTCGGAGGAATTGACCCTGCAGCGATGTAGGAAGTCATTGGTAAATTCTGATAATCATCAAAAATGGCTAACCCACTACCAATGGAGAAGAAAACATAAACTAGGAGAAAAAATACCAGCCAATAATCTACTGGAATAAAAATGGATTTTTTTATTTCCTCGAATGTAGTTCTTACGAACGTGATAGTTATACTCACCAATAATAAAATAATTGGAGCAATCCAGAAAACTTGATGAGGTAACAAGAATCTTCCAATAATATTTGACAACCAAACCTGAAGAATGAGTCCTGTCCCGAATCCCAATAATGTAGCTTCATGCTTTCTGACTGTAAATAGATTAACTACAATTAAGTAACCCCCTAAAGACCAAATGGCAATCCATAAAACAGTCAATATATTCTCCATTATTCTCACCATTAACCTATTTCGTTCCAATCATTTATTGAAAATCAGCATAATAATTTATTGATTACTTTTGACAAATTGATTGTATAAAAGATCATTATTTCTTGGTATCAATATATTTATCGTCTTGTTCTGAAAAGACAAAACAGGTTCATAATTATCCAAAATCGGATAGACTACTTCATCAACCCAAAGGTTGTTTTCCACCCAAAAAGAGTCTTTTACAGTTTGGGTAATGGTAGTCAGTGAATCCATCACTATCGCAGAAAATTCATGATCTTCTAATTTTCGATGAAGTTCATCCAAATATCCTTGATTATTACTCATGACCATTTCCATTAAGAACACTTTTTCATAATCCTGTACCAATGGGGAATCTTGAATTTCTCCAAACGTCAAAAGTTGCCTCTCTGCAATGAATAAAATTTCACCTTCGTTTTCATTAATAATATCCAATGCTTTTTGGATTTGTACTACCTCTTCTTCTTGTGCCTGATAATCCCTGAATAACCACCTTGGGTTGCTTTGGAACAAGATCAAAATCGGCACCACCATCGCGACAAAAAACAATCCAAAATTCATGTTATATTGCCCCTGGAGGTCTTGATCCTCCAATTGATAACGATTCATAAACAAGTATGTCGTAATCAATAACCAAAAAACCAAAAAAGCATCCAGGTTGTGTAAATCACCTCCCCCACCAATTTTCACACTCACAATGATTCCACCTAATCCAAACGCCAAAAGTATCCCAACCAATCCCAATACCCGAATCCAATGATAATAATGTCTCCATCCATTCTTAAAAACCGTAACTGTCGCCAACAAAAATGTAGGCAGGACAACTATTAGGAGTCCCAAAAGAATCCCTGGCGGATAAGTGGTGTTGGGGAGTAATCGACTCCATATCATATAGGAAGTAAAGCTGGATGAAAATTGCTCCACTTCATTTCCTGAAATATACGCATACAGCCGATTGGAGAGGATAGCCGAAAGACCCCCAGTCACACACCAAATGATCGGATACTTGAGGTATTTCAACCATTGTGTTCCTCTTCCTGGAGTTTCTAATAAATATAGAGAAACAGCCAAGAGCGCTGGAACCGGGATCCAATTTACCCGGCTGATCCCCGCCCAAAGCGAAGCAAGCACCACAAACACCATTGTTCGCCATGGATGTTCTCGATGGTATCCTAACAACACCACTATGACACAAATCATCAAATGATAATAAACAGCTCCCTGAAAGAAAAATAGAAAGAACCAGAAACCAAATACCAAACCGGACAATTTATTGGGAAAATTTACCCTCTTAACAAGGCTAAAACTACCAAGCCCGACCAAGCCAATCCATAATAGCACCTGCCAGATTCGGTGAAAAACGATAGACTCTATGTTAAAAATAAAAGGGATCCCTTGTAAGAGATATCTTGAAGGGTGTAAAACTGGTAATGGGACTTTCTCTCCATAAAGAGACTCACTCACAAACAAGGAAGCATTATAGTAGCGACTCCCTTCCGACCAGCCTAATGAAAATGGTGCAGATTGGATTTCTGGAACAAAAGCTCCAATTCTAAAAAGAACTGCACCAAATAATAAAAAAATGAAAAAATTGATACTCGATAATCGTTTCTTGTCTGAATTTTGCAAAATCAAAACAGCCAAACCACTCATCCACAATAACAACAATAATTTGCCGCTTTGGTGGAAAGTGATTTGAGTCGGATAAAGAAAAGTTAATACCGATGGCACTGTAGCCAACCCAAAAGCGATCAACCAGCCCAAAAAATCCGGGATTTTGATTGACTTTGCTTGAATAACTTCAATTGGTAATTTGTGGAACAAAAATATTCCAGAAAATGCAAAAATAAGTGACAAAGAGACTATCAAAAACCAAGTTCCCGTATTGTTTCTCCACTGGTAAAGATACCAGCCTGAAAAGATTATTGTGAAAACGAGATACCATCTCCAGAAAACACGATCCGGAACATCCATTAATCCTCCATCATCAATGCGCTCTGCTTAGAAATATCCTCATACGATTCACCACTCAGAATCCCTGAAATAAAAAATGCCCCAGGCACGCTTCCCACCAGCATTAATACACGCATGATTAAGGCAATACTTAATCCTGCAGCATCCGATAACCCACCGAACAAAGTGAATAAATTCGCTATGGATAATTCCTGCAAACCTAACCCATTAATTGAAATCGGAATCAATGTTATGAAATAGGTCAAACTCCATAAGCCGGCTATTTTCCATAAAGGAATAAATTCACCCATCCCGGTTACTAATACTTCCACAATTAAAAAAATACACAACATGTGAATGAAGGTGAATAACAAAGCCAGGAACAAAATTTTCGGATGGGACAACCAATAAGAAAAGGATTGAAGGACTTTCTGTAAACCTTCTTTAAGCTTTATTACTAACTTATTACTTCCAAAGAATCCTGCTATTATAGGTTTGTTTTGGTAGATTGTGATTGGCTTAATTTGTGGATTTTGTAAAATGGGAATAAGCCCCAAAGGGGCTATCAGCGCCATGCCAGTCATTCCAACAAGTCGATCCACGATCAGGGAGGCAGCTGCCAACGATCCACTCACCTTCAACCGCATCGCACCTGCCAGCCGAACAACATCCCCCCCAATGGTGGTGGGTAAAAAATTAGCCGCAAAAAGACCTGCAAAAGTCAATCGCAGGCTATCTTTCCAATTCACTTTAATTGACTCAATCTGCAATAAGACATGCCACCTTGCAAAGGTAGCTACCCGTGAGAGCAGAATGAGAAGAATAACAATGACAATTCTTCCAAAGGACAATGATTTACCACTGGAAATTAATTCTTGCCATCCAACCGAGTAAAACAAATATATCAATAGGAGAATTGAAAGAATTGTTCCTGCCAAACGAATGAATAATTTTCGTTTGGATGCTTGGGTTTTGATCATCAACCACCTTGAAAGAGCGACAATAAGTCAGGATTCTGATATAGGTGGATTATACCTTAGATGAAATGCACAGAGCCTTGAAATAATGCTATTAGAAGTCCGGAGGGAATGCAGGAACAATATTGCCACGCATCAATTTCTACGCTACAATCCATCCTATGGACTGGCAAATTTACGGACACGAGTGGGCATCCCAAATCCTTCAAAAACATATCATCCAAAACAATGTACGCCACGCCTATCTCTTCAGTGGAGCACCTGGAATTGGCCGCAAAAGCTTGGCGCTTCGTTTTGCACAGGCGATCAACTGTGTTCAACCACCTACTCCGGGCGAACCCTGTGGTGAATGTCGCATCTGTAAACATACCGCAAAAATGCAACAGGTAGATCTGACAATCACCCAGAGCCTGGAAGACTCGAAAACAATTAAAGTCGAACAGGTTCGGGAAGTCCAGAATAGTCTCTCCTTAGCCCCTTACGAAGCCAAGTACCGGATAGCCTTATTAATCAACTTACAGGAAGCCACCCCCAACGCCCAGAACGCATTATTAAAGACACTGGAAGAAGCTCCCCCAAAGGTGATTTTGCTGATCACCGCTGATTCGGTGGAGAACCTCCTCCCCACCATCGTCTCACGTTGTGAGATATTACGGCTTCGTCCTCTTTCCATTGAACAATGTGCTCATAACCTTAACAAACATTGGCAAATCCCCTACGATATGGCAATTGAGTTGTCACACCTGACATCCGGAAAAATTGGACAGGCAGTACGCTATCACGCGGATTCGGAGCAGTTAGAAAAACTACACCATCTGGTGCAGGATGCCTTTGATCTCCTCGGAAGTTCAATTGTCAATCGCTTTGCATACGTTGAACAAGTCACCGATATGCGCCGAAAGAATGTAAATCGTGACAGCCTGGGGTTAATGCTACAAACCTGGCTCTCTCTTTGGCGTGACTTTTATATCTGCGCCAACAGCTCAGACATGCCATTAACCTACATCAATTTCCAATCACTCAGCCAGAAAACCGCAAAACGACTTGATCAAAACTTGATTCACAAGCAATTACTACGCCTGGAAAGTGCTATCACCCAACTGGATCAAAACCTCAACAGCAAACTTCTACTGGAAACTCTACTGTTGGATTGGCCAAGTATTAAGTAGAAGACTATTCCAACCCTCTACCATATCTCTCCCTCTCTCGCATCAATTCCCTTACCATCTCCCCCACCTGATCAACCCTATAAATCACAATCGTCTTACCCCATGGCCATCGTTCTTGTGCTAACTCTAATATTTTCGGTCGCATGACTAAAATTGCCTGGCGATACGACCTTGAATCCAAAGCCGCTATCCCACTTAACCACCCCTGACCTTTTTTCATTTCTAAGGGTCCCAACTCATCAACTACAAGAAGGTCAGTCGGGACTGAATTCTCGAACATCTGATTTCCCCATTCCATCACCTGCGGATCAAATGTCCAATGGATCGGATCATCTTCCAATCCATCAGGTTTGTAATCAGAAACAGCCAATTGGCGAACCTCCCCTGTTTCCAGGTTTTCCACAGCAATCCCGGTTTTCTCTCTCCCCACGAAAATTGCCGGTGA